>JAGVHJ010000183.1 GCA_020056645.1 Desulfobacterales bacterium | reverse complement strand
TCACTCGATGTTCAAGTTTTTGTTAATTTCCCCAACTCCGGCGTTGGAAAAAAATTTTGATCCTCGAAATACCTCATGTATTCCTGCGGGCAAAATTTTTTTCCGCCTTGGATTTGAAAAAATTTCCTAAAAACTTGAAGATCAAGTATCACGATAACATTAAATCTCATAAAGCCAAATCCGTCATGACGCCATGTCATCGTAACTTCCCACAAGTACTTCACGGGGTTTCGCACCGTCTGCGGGACCGATGATCCCTTCTTTTTCCATGACCTCAATAATCCGGGCGGCCCGGTTATACCCGATGCGCAAATGCCTCTGCACGCTCGATATGGAGGCTTGCCGGGTTTTGGTCACCAGGGCCACGGCTTCGTCATAGCGTTCGTCCATGTCATCTTTGTCAAGGGCCTCTTTTTCGCCCTCGGGCGCTTCGGTGATGTCGAAATTGTAATCGGGCGGTTTTTGCTCCTTTAAAAATTCGATGATCCGCTGAAGCTCGTTATCCGACACGTAGGCCCCATGAATTCGCTGAAGTTTTGCGGTCCCCGGCGGAAGAAAGAGCATGTCTCCGTTTCCTAAGAGATTTTCAGCGCCGTTGGCGTCGATGATGGTCCGGGAATCGATTTTGGAGGAGACCTGGAACGAAATCCTCGTGGGGAAGTTGGCCTTGATGATACCGGTCAGCACATCCACCGAAGGCCTTTGGGTCGCAAGGATCAGATGAATTCCCGCAGCCCTGGCCATCTGGGCGAGCCGGGTCAAGGCCACTTCCACATCCCTGGAGGCCACCATCATGAGATCCGCGAACTCGTCGATGATCACGATGATATAGGGAAGGGGATCTGGAACCGGTTCTGGTTCCTCTCCCTCTTTTTCCACGGGTTTCATGCCCTCGACTTTTTTATTGAATTGATCGATATTCCTCACCCGGTGTTCCGCAAGAAGCTCATAGCGGTGCTCCATTTCCCTCACGGCCCAAAAGAGCGCGTTGGTGGCCTTTTTCATGTCGGTCACGACCGGGGTGATCAGGTGGGGAATTCCATCGTAGACGGAGAGCTCGATCCGCTTGGGATCGATCATGAGGAGCTTGACCTGTTCGGGGGTCGATTTATATAAAAGGCTCGTGATCATGACGTTCAACCCAACGCTCTTTCCCGCTCCCGTTGCGCCGGCGATGAGCAAGTGGGGCATCTTGTTCATCTCCACCACCACGGGCTGGCCAACGATATCCTTACCCAGGCATAGGGTCATGGCCGATTTGGATTTTTCAAAAAATGAGGAGGCGACGATCTCCTTGAAACTCACGGTTTCCCGGATCGCGTTCGGAATCTCGATTCCGATGGCGTCCTTGCCGGGAATGGGCGCGATGATCCGGATGCTGATGGCGCTCAAGGCCAGGGCCAGATCATCGGTCAGATTGACGATCCGGCTGATCTTGATTCCCGGAGCGGGTTTGTACTCATAGGTGGTGATCACAGGCCCCGGCGATATTTCAGAGACTTTCCCTTTCACGCCGAAATCTTCAAGCTTGCTTTCGAGCATGCGGGAGATGTTTCGGTAGTACTCCTTGTCGATCACCTGTTCCGATGCTTTGGGGTCGTCCAGAAGAGTTAAGGATGGCAGCGTGAAGGCGGAGCCTCCCCGCATGAAACTAAAAACCTCCTGGCGGGGAGCCGTGATTTTGATGGGCCCCCTGGGTTTGGGGGCGATGATCCGGACCGGTTCGTCATCCTCCTCCATCATAGGTGGGCTCTTGACCTCTTGGGGACTCTTTTTTTTGGGAGGTTCCGGATCGATATCCATCACCAGCTCCGGCCCCTTGCTTTCTTCAGGAAGCGGATCCACAGGCGCTTTTTCTTTCCGGACTCTGGAAAGAGCCTTTTTGAACCAATGGAGACTGGTCGATAGAAAGGAGCGGATTCGATTGAAAACCCGGATACCGGTTGCAATTCCCTCGCGCAGGAAGGGAACCGCCGTCACCAGACTCCGGTTCATCAAGGCAAGGAGAAAGGCGGACGAACGGGAGAGGATCGATACCAGGGAGTAGCCCGTGGCCATGATGAATCCAACGGAAAGGACCAGGAGGAGAATCAGGTTCCCGCCAATGACATTGGCGTAGCGTTTTAGCACGTCCTTTAGAAAAAATCCGATGATCCCTCCAGAGGGAAAACCGTTCTCCCAAAAGAAGATCTCCTTGGTTTGAAAGGCGAAGAGACCCGCGGTGGCGATAATCAGCAGGATGCCGCCCCCAAGGGTTGACAGAACCGCCTTGCGGCCATGGTTTTTCAGGAGGTGAATGCTGGCAAGGAAGAGCAGGATCGGTATCCAGAATGCACCGATACCGAAGAGTCCGATGATAAATCCGGAAAGATGGGCTCCCACCAGGCCAAAAAGATTCTTAATCGAACTGGGCTGGGTCAGGTGATGGATGGAGGGATCCGACGGGTGAAAGGAAAAGAGGCTCACAAAGGTCAATACAACCAGAAAAAACAGAAATATGCCGGAAATTTCCCTTCTCATGGTTTTCGTTTCACGATGACGCGGCCAATACGTCCTGGGCGGTTTTTTTAATAATTTCAGAACTCCAGAATTATGGGGACAATAATCGGCTTTCTTCGGATTGTAAAGTAAAAATACTGGCGCAGAGCCTTCTGAATCCGGGAGCGGATGATATTGATACGGCCCGGGGTGTCGAATCCCACATCCTCCACGATTTCGAGGATGACGCACTGGGCGTCGTCTAAAAGGTGCCCGGTTTCGATCCAGGAAACGAACCCCCTGGAGGCCAGGTCCGGACCGAACATAACCACGCCGGTCTCTTCATCGAACACCATGGTGACGATGACAAGCCCGTCTTCCGACAGGATCCGCCGTTCTTTCAAAACATCGCCGCTGATATCGCCCACGCCTTTGCCGTCGATGAGAACCCTCCCGGTGGGCACCTGCTCCAGCAGCCGGCCGCCCTCCTCGTCAAACCCGATGACCTGCCCGTTTTCCGCCAGCAGGATATTCCGCCTGGGAATTCCCACCGACTCGGCAAGCCGCATATGGTGGGTCAAATGGCGATACTCTCCATGAATGGGTATGAAGTATCTGGGCTTGGTGAGATTGATCATGAGCTTCAGCTCTTCCTGAAACGCATGGCCCGATACATGGATGTGGGATATTTTTTCGTAAATGACATTGGCGCCGAACCGATAGAGGCTGTTGATGATGCCCGCGATGGCCTTCTCATTGCCTGGAATGGACTTGGAAGAGAGGACGATCGTATCATCCTCCCGGATCTTGATCTGTTTGTGGTCGCCCATGGCCATCCGTGCCAGAGCGCTCATGGGTTCACCCTGGCTTCCTGTGGTCACGATCACGATGCGATTGTTCTCAAGGGTTTTTAGCTGGGAGATATCGGCCTCGATCCCATCGGGAATGGCGATGTGCCCTAGCTCCTTGGCGAGCTTTACGGTCATCTCGATGCTTCTGCCGTTGAAGACGATTTTCCGGCCCATTTTTTGGGCGATATCCACCACCTGCTGGATCCTTGCCACATTGGAGGCAAAGAGGGCGATAATCAATCGGCCATTCGCGTTGGTGGCGATTTTTTCAAGGGTCTGGCTGATCATCTGGTCCGATACCGTGTAACCTTCCTGCTCCACGTTGGTGGAATCGGATAGCAGCACGAGGACCCCTTCCTGGCCCAGCCGGGCGAACCGGTTCACATCGGTGATCATGCCGTCCACGGCGGTATGGTTGATCTTGAAATCGCCGGTATGAACAATGAGCCCGTGGGGGGTTTTTATGGCGAGTCCCACGCCGTCGATGGTGCTGTGGCCGACTCTGATGAATTCGATTTCAAGGTTTCCCAGGGTGAATCTCTGACCGGGACTCACCTCCTGGAAAAGGGTCGACTGGAGAAGGCCGTGCTCTTCGAGCCTTCTTTTAACCATTCCCAGGGTAAAAGGGGTGCCGTAAACAGGCGTTTTTATTTCCCGGAGGAGATATGGAAGCGCACCGATGTGGTCCTCATGGGCATGGGTGAGGATAATACCTGAAATTCCTTGACGGAGCTGGCGGATATAGGTCATATCCGGAATGACGATATCGATGCCAAGCATGTCGTCTTCTGGAAACATG
>JAGVHJ010000568.1 GCA_020056645.1 Desulfobacterales bacterium | reverse complement strand
CGCGGCTTAAATCGGGTTTGAGTTGAATGGCCTTGAGAAAGAGGGGAATGGCGGCCTTGGGGTCATTTTTAAGCATATGGACCACACCCAGGTTGACATAGGACTCGGCGTGGGCCCGGTCAAGTTCAGAGGATTTCGTGAACTGGGCCGACGCTTTTTCAAGATCGCGCATGGCCAGGTAGACGTTCCCAAGATTGTAGTGGGAGAGGGCGTGGTTGGGATTGAGCGCGATCGCTGTTCCATAGGAATCGATGGCGTCGTCAAAAAGCTGTATCTTCTCGTAGAGTCCCCCCAGTTCGAAATGGAGCAGGGCCATTTTGGGATTGAGTTTGATGGCGTCTTTGTAGGCCTCAATTCCCATCTCGATATTGTTTGTTTTTTCGTAAAGGGAGGCGATATTGGTGTAGGGCCAGTACTCTTTGGGAGAGAGCTTGATGATTTTTTTATAGACCTCGATGGCCTTCTCGTTTTCGCCTATCGATGCGTAGGCGTTCGCCAGATTAAAATGAAGAATAACGTTTTTGGGCATTAAGGCGACGGCCTGTTCCAGTTCGGGGACCGCTTTCGCCCAATCCCCTTTCGACCCATAATACATACCCGTGTTGAATCGAACCACCGGCTCCACCTGCTTATCCTCCTGGATGGCCTCGTTGAATTTCTGCGTCGCCTCCGGAAGTTTGTTCTGGTTCAGAAATTGGTTTCCTTCCTTCATGAGCGCTTTGGCCTTGGGGCTTAGATTGGGCATGTCGCCCGCTTTTTTATCCGCGGCCATGGCCATGGCCGTCGTTAATGTCATCAGTATCCCCAAAATCAATATCCGCTTTATACCCTTCATGCATGTCTCCTTTTGTTCGCTTTCTATTAAGGATGGCTTGTGTGCCGGTTCAATCGTGGTGAATGTGTTGAATGAATCATCGGGCGCATGGTTCCGTTCAAATTTGATTGTCAGATTTAAAATAAAACCCTTGTGCTTGCAAGGAAAAAAAAGTATTTTTTTGACTTTTCCAGGAATGGATGAATGATAATTGAACGAAAATAGATAGGCTGATTCCATGACGGTGCTGGATGATCAATTTCAAAACGATATATGATGGGGAGGTTTTAATGACGAGATACCAAAAAGGAGTGGTCATTCGATTGACCTGCGTGCTCTGCTTGATGTTCCAACTGGCGATGATCCTTCCTCAGGGTGTAATCGCCGATGAGCAACCAATGCAATTCAACAAGGTCGAAATCACCCCTGAAACCGTTGTCAAATACGCCAACGAAGGAAAACCCAATTATCAATACCGGCTGGGGCTGATGCATGAGGAGGGAACCGATGGCGTTGAAAAAAGTCTGGTTCTCGCGAGACAATGGTATGAAAAGGCGGCGAATCAAGGACACGCCATGGCCAGGAACCGGGTTGCGGTCATGTATTACAATGGCCTTGGCGGTCTTGAAAAAAATGTGGAAAAGGCGGTGAAGCTCTTTGAGCAGTCTGTGGAGGATAACGATGAAACCGCCATGTTCATGCTGGGGTATATCCATCTGCACGGGGCGGAAGGCGTCCCCCAGGATAAAAAGACCGGCATTGAGCTTCTTGAAGCCTCCGCGAGAAAAGGAAACCCCATGGCCCAGGACGAGGTGGGGGTGGTCTATTTCAACGGGGATGACGATATCCCCATGGATCGGAAGAAGGCGGCGGAATGGTACAAAAGGGCGGCGGATCAGGGATACGCGCCTGCCTTGATCCATCTGGGAACCATGTATTATCAGGGCCAGGGCGGTCTCGAAAAAAATCAGGATAAGGCCGTGGAGCTGATGACCAAGGCGTATAAGGAAGGCGGAAGCGAGGAGGCCTATAAAATATTGGAAATATGGAGCAGCAATAAAAAGAAGGAGAAGGTTCTCACGGTGCCCATGCAAAAAGGGAGGGTTGTTCCCGGTGAACAGCCCAAATGGGCCAAATAGCGCCTGAACGAAACCCCTTTTTTTCCCGGTTTCTGCGTCAGGCTTAACTTTTAATCCTCGAAATACATGGCGTATTTCGAGGATCAATTTTTTTCCCAACGCCGGGAGTTGGGAAAATGAATAAAAACGTGCACATCGAGTGAAACACAGGGCTCTTTTTTTTTCAACTCACCATCGCCGTATGGCCGGAATCATTTTTAACCATGCAGACGCGTTTTATCCAAAAGCCGGATCGCTTGATCACCTTCCTTAATCCATGGAGGATCGTGGTCCATTTATCCCGGCACCGGGGATTGATCGGTCCCCTGACCCGGCGGGAGCTTCAATCCCGGTACAAGGGATCTATCTTGGGCCTCTTCTGGACCTTCATTCAGCCGTTACTGCTTTTGGCCGTCTATACCTTCGTGTTCTCGGTTATTTTTAAAACCCGGTGGGGGGTGGTGGCCCAGGATGAAGGGAGGCTCGGATTCGCCCTGGCCCTTTTTGCAGGCATCCTCACCTTTTCCATTATTGGCGATGTGTTATCCGCAGCCCCCGGCATTATTCTCGGGCACTCCAATTTTGTGAAACGGGTCGTCTTCCCTTTGGAGATCCTGCCCCTGGTGAAACTCTTGGGAACGGTGATTCACGCGTTGACCGGCATGGCTATTTTAATCCTTGTGCTCGCCATCGACCGGCGTCATCTTAATGGAACCCTGATCCTGCTGCCAGTGGTATGGCTGCCGGTCCTCTTTTTCTCCCTGGGGTGGGCCTATTTTTTTTCTTCCCTGGGGGTCTTTATCCGGGATCTCGGCGCGACGATCCAGATTCTCGTTACGGTTCTCTTTTTTCTGTCGCCGATTTTCTATCCCTTGGAGGCGGTGCCGGAGCGGTTCCGGTTTTTTTGCCGGTTGAATCCGGTGGCCAATTTTGTGGAAAACACCCGGCTGGTCGTTCTGGGAGGAAGCTGTCCCGACTGGAGCCTCTACGCCATTCACTTCGCCGTTTCCCTTATCATTTTCACAACAGGCTTTATCTGGTTCATGAAAAGCCGGAAAGCCTTCGCGGATGTCCTATGACACGGATTCGCCGCGGGAATAACCCTTTTTACCGATTGGATCGATGATGAAGATTCTATTTATCTACCATAACATCAACACGAAGAACATCCGGCACCTGCCCCTGGGGTTGAGCATTCTCTCCGGCATATTGAAAGAACACGGGCACGAGGTGAAGCTCCTCTATATTCAGGAAGCGATTTCCGATGGGGCGCTTCTGGGATATGTGGGCGAATACGATCCTGGCGTGATCGGTTTCTCCACGGGAACCCTTCAGTGGCCAGAGACCGTCCGGCTCGCACGGACAATAAAGAGCGTTTTCAAGGCGCCGGTCGTCTGCGGCGGGCCCCACCCCACCTTCATGCCCGAAGAGGTCATATCGGAACCGTCCGTCGATATGCTTTGCATTGGAGAGGGGGAATACGCCATGCTCGATATTGTGCATCGCCTTGAGACCGGCGGGGACATGGCCTCCATTCCCAATGTGTGGGTGAAGAACCAAGAGGGGCGTGTCTTTAGAAATGGGGTTCGGGACCTGGTCGAAAATTTAGACAGCCTGCCCTTTCCGGACCGGTCGATTCTTCCTTACCAGGATATCATCAATGAGAGCAAAACCGAGCCGGTCTTTATTACCTCCAGGGGATGCCCTTATAATTGCACCTTCTGTTCGAACAGCGCGATCAAAAAGATCTATAAAGGAAAGGGCCGCTATGTGCGGCAGCGGACCCCTGAAAATGTCATCGCCGAAATCGGATTCTTGAAGTCCAGGTACGCCTTTGAGACCCTCAATTTTTATGACGAGGCCTTTGGATTCAACCGGGAGTGGAACCGGCGCTTCTGCGAAATCTATGAAAAAGAGTTTTCCATGCCATTCGGCGCTTTCATCCGGGCGGAAACCGTTGACCGGGAGTCGTTCAGGATCATGAAACGGGCGGGGCTTGCCCTGATCTACCTGGGGGTTGAATCGGGTAACGAGGAGATCCGGCGAAAGGTGATGAACCGCAAGGTGAGCAATGAAACGATCATCAACACTTGCAGGGATGCCCAGGCCGAAGGGATTCAGGTGTGGACCTTCAACATCGTTGGCGTGCCGGGGGAGACCGTTTCCACCATCCAGGAGACCATGGCCTTGAACCGGATCATCAATCCCCATTTCGCGAGCGTCTCCATTTATCAGCCGTTCCCCGGAACGGCCATGTATGACGAGTGCGTGGCGAACCATTACATTGAAAAGGATTACAAGACCAACCTCTACGAAGATTCGGTGCTCAACCTGAAAACGATTCAACATCACGAGCTTCTGGAAGGATTCCGTCAGTTTCAGGAGCTTTCAAACCAGATGAAGGAGGCCCATGAAAAGAGGGGAGACCGCATTTTTCTGGTGGATCTCTAAGGCCTCATAAATCCATCGGAAGGGAAAAGAGGGGAGTAAGATCTCTCTATGGGCTATATACGTATCCAAAATTTGTCGAAGCGCTTCCGGCTCTATCATGATCCTGCGGGCCGCCTGAAAGAGATCCTCTGGCGGGGAAGGCGATCCTACCACCGGGACTTCCCGGCCCTGACAGAGATCAGCATGGAGGTGGGCGCGGGAAAAACCGTGGGGGTTATCGGAAGGAACGGTTCCGGTAAAAGCACCCTCCTTCAGATCGTTGCGGGGATACTCACCCCCACGAGCGGCTCCGTTGAAATTGAAGGCCGGGTCTCCGCCATCCTGGAATTGGGAAGCGGGTTCGATCCCGACTTCACGGGCAGGGAAAACGTGTTTCTGAATGGCGCGATCCTGGGCTTCTCCCAGGACGAAATTCAAGATCGCTTCCCGGATATCGCGGCATTCGCCGATATCGGGGATTTCATCGATCAGCCAGTCAAATTCTATTCAAGCGGCATGTTCGTCCGCCTGGCGTTCGCCATAGCGATTAACGTCAATCCGGAGATCCTCCTGGTGGACGAAGCCTTGGCCGTGGGAGATGTGGCCTTCCAGCACCGGTGCATGAGCCGGATCCGGGAGATTCAGAATCAGGGGAAAACCATTCTTTTTGTCAGTCATGATATCGCCGCGGTCTCCAAGCTCTGTTCGGAGGCGATCCTTCTCGACAAGGGAAGAATGATCTGTCAGGGCAAGCCGGAGGAGGTGATCCACGAATACAACCGGATCATCTGGAACGCAGAGCCGTTGGAAGAAAGAGCGGCGATGGATCAGGCCGATTCTCCCACCAGGCGCTCTCCAGAGTTCAGGGCCGTTGATTTTCAGGAGATCAAGAGCTGTGATGGACGCTTCGGAAACCGGACCGGCGAAGTGGTCGGCTTCCTCCTTACCGATGGTTCTGGGAGGCCGCGCGAGATTTTTCAGGGCGGGATGGATGTGTTTCTGGTTCTGGCCGTGAAGTGCCATAAGAGGGTTGACCTTCCCATGGCCGGCTTTATCATGAAAGACCTTCTTGGAAACAACCTCATCGCCATCAACTCGGATTCGGAAAAATGTTACTTGTCCCCATGCCCCGAGGGAAGCCTCTTGACCGTCACCTTTTCTTTTAAAATACCCGATCTGAAAGCAGGCGGCTATTCCATCTCCGCCGGATTCGGGAACGGCACCTTCGCGAGCCATACCGCCTATGACTGGATTGAAAATATCGTGGTCTTCACCATCGAGAGCAAGAAGGAGTGCCATGGGCTCATCAACACACCGGTCTCCATCGCCCAGAAATTTTTATGATCCGCCCGCGGCTCAAGTGTTTTACTTTTCACCCAAAGTATGATTTAGAGACACAGACAAATAACCGGGAGAGGCGTTTATGAAAGTCCTATTTATCTACCATAATTTCGACACGAAGAATGTCCGGTCTTTTCCTTATGCGATCGGGTGTTTATCTGCTTTTTTAAAAAAACACGGCCACCAGACCGAACTTCTTTCTTTTCAGCATGAGATGTCGAAAGATGAACTCTTGTCCTATATCGGTAAGAGCGAGCCAGGGCTCATCGCGTTTTCGACGGTGACCCTACAGTGGGCCAACACGCGGAAATACGCCGCGATCATCAAGGAGAAATTCAAGGCGCCGGTCATCTGCGGCGGCGTTCACCCCTCGTTCCGGCCGGAAGAGGTCATATCAGACCCGAATATCGACATGATCTGCATCGGAGAGGGGGAGTATCCCCTGCTTGAGGTGATGAACCGGCTGGAGAACCGGGGTGATCTTTCGACCATTCCCAATATATGGGTCAAGAACGAGGCGGGCCGGGTGTTCAGAAACGATACCGGCCAGCTTATAGAAGACCTGGATTCGCTCCCCTTTCCGGACAGGGAGCTCATGCCCTATCAGGAAGTCATCGACGAAAACAGAAGTGAACCCATTCTCGTGACCTCCAAGGGATGCCCCTACAACTGCACCTTCTGCTGCAACAGCGCCATGAAGCAGCTTTACAAGGGAAAGGGGAAATATCTGAGGCAGAGGAGCCCGGAGAATGTGCTCGCGGAGATTCGCTCTCTCAAGGAGAAATATCGTATCCGCTCCCTCAACTTCTATGACGAGGCCTTTGGGTATCACCGCCAGTGGCTGGAAAGATTTTGCGAAATCTACGAAAGCGAGATCCGTCTCCCCTTCGGCGCCATGGTCCGGGCCGAAACCATGGACCGGGAGACCTTCCGCATGATGAGGAAGGCGGGCCTGGAACTGATATACATCGGAATCGAATCGGGCAATGAGGAGTTCCGGCGGGATATCATGGGACGGAAGATGAGCAATGAAACCATCATTCAAACCTGCAAGGATGCCCAGGCCGAGGGCATTCAGGTCTGGTCCCTCAACATGGTGGGGGTTCCAGGTGAAACGCCGGAGAGAATCCGGGACACCATGGAGCTGAACCGGCGGATCAATCCCGAATTCATCAATATCTCTGTTTTTCAGCCCTTTCCAGGAACAAAGCTCTATGATGAGTGCGTGAAGAACAACTATATCATCAAGGATTATCCCTCCAATCTCTTTGACGAGTCGATCCTTGATCTGCCGACGATCTCCCGTGAGGAGCTATCCAGGGGGTACAGGGAGTTTCAACAGATGGCGGATGAAATCCGTGGGGCCCATGAGAAAAATGGAAATCGTATCCGGCTGGTGAATATCTGATGACTCTCAGGCGAGGCCATCCAAGGCGAGGCTTGAAAAGATCACGGAACTCAACATGATAGATGAATTTGATAGAAATCTCATCGACGCCATTGGGAAAGAGTCCATTTTATATCCCAGCGTCGAGATTCTGGTTGAAAACAAAGTCGCGGTGAGAGACGGACGGGGCATCTTCATCGGATCGGGGTGCTGCCTCTATCCCAGAAACCGGATTGTTTTGGGAGACATGGGGGCCAACAAAACCGCCCATTTCATGTTGGCCGACCGTGTCATGATCAATTCCGGCTGCTACTTGTCCGGGGAGGGATCCCTGACCATGGGAGACGATGTGTTGATTGGGCCAAACACCTGCATTCTAAGCGCCGGCCATGCGTTTACCGATCCCGATAAGGTCATTCAGAAACAGCCGATCACCTATGGGCCGGTCGTGATCGAAAAAGGGGCCTGGATCGGGGCCTCTTCCGTAGTGCTCCAGGGGGTAACCATCGGTGAAGGGGCCATCATCGGGGCAGGGGCCGTTGTCCCCAGAACCATTCCTCCATTCGCCGTGGCGGTGGGAAATCCCGCCCGGATCATCAAGTTCAGAAAACCCGGCCAAGGGCCGGAAGCTATCTCGATGTTCAATAAAATCGTTCGGTTTTTCTTGAAAAAGTCTATTCTTAAATAACTTCATGCCGGAAAAGAGATCTATGCGCCAACAAGAAACGATTCCCGAGGGGAAAGGGTGTCCGGGAGAATTAAAATACGATTATTCCATTGATCTGACCAATAAAAACAGTTCCCACACGAAAATCATTGAGTGGACCGGAGAGAAGAAAAGGGTTCTGGAAATCGGTTGCGCCAGCGGTTATATGACCCGGTGTTTGAAAGAGATGCTATGCTGCACGGTCTTCTGTGTAGAAATAGACGATCAGGCCGCGAAATCGGCGGAGCCTTTCGCCGAAAAGCTCGTTATCGGCGACATCGAAACCCTGTCCATGGAAGAGTCGTTTCAAGGGCTCTTGTTTGATGTGGTGATCATGGCCGATGTGATCGAGCATCTGACCAATCCCCAGGCCGTTCTGGAGAAGATTCAAAATTGGATATCTCCTTCCGGGTGCCTGCTCTTGTCGGTTCCAAACGGGGCCCATGGGGCTATCGCTCTGGAGGTGCTGGACGGAAAGTGGGACTACCGGGAGACCGGTCTTCTCGACCATACCCATCTCCATTTTTTCGACAAAGACGCCCTGACCCGCTTGCTGGATGCGACCGGATATTTCATATCGAGAATCGGCCGCGTCATCGTTCACCCCAGGGACACGGAAATGAAAACCCCGTGGGATCAATACCCCAGGGATGTGACCGCCTATCTGGAAAAGGTCAACCCCGAATACCAGACCTATCAATTCATTATCAAGGCGTGCCCCACGTCGGATATGAGCTGGAGGAGGGGGATCGAGGATTCCCTGGCATACGAGCGTGAGCAGGCGGAGGAATTGAGAAAATCGCTTGCGGAACAAAGGGTTGATTATGATTTTTTGCTCGCCAAGCATGCGGGTTTTGAGCAAGAGCTTAAAAAAAGGGCCGATGAGTATCTGGAGAATCTGAAAAAAGAAACAGAGCGGCTCGAAGCGGAAAAGGCCGATATCCACGCGGGATATAAAGGCGAACTCGAACGCAGGGAAAAGGAGATCCTCTCGATTCATGAGAAATATGAGGAGGTCATTTCCCGGCAAAACGATGAAATTGTCCAACTGAACACGGTGCATCTGGCCTGGGAAAAAGAATCGGTGCACCAGCAGACCGAGATTGAAAAACTCAAGTTCGACCTTGTCCGGTACACGGACAATATTAAATTGACCGAGCATGAACGAAGCCGCCTGGAGCAGATGAGAAACGACTATAAGAGTCAGTTGGATGAGATTCAACGTTCCATGGCATGGCGGATTCTCACCAAATACCGTCTATTTCTTTTTCGTCTTTTTCCCGATGGGTCCCGGCGCTATCACTATTACCGTTCCACCATGCGCTCCTTAGAGCTCCTGTACAAGGAGGGAATCGTGGCCTTTGTCAGGACAATCAGGTCAAAACTGCCCTTCAAAAAAAAGATGGAGGAAAAGGTTCTCCTCTCCCCAGAGATGTCCCCTTCATTTCAACCGTTGATCTTCCCTGAACACGAGACACCGCTCGTCAGTATTGTTATCCCCGTATTCAATCAGGTTCACTATACCTACCATTGTCTGGTTTCGGTTCTCCAGCATACCGCTTCTGCCTATGAAGTAATCGTGGTGGATAATGCGTCAATAGACGACACCGGGGCCATGCTCGCACAGGTGAAAGGCGTCACCGTTATCCGGAACATGGAAAACAGGGGGTTTGTCGATGCCTGCAACCAGGGAGCGGCGGCGTCGAAGGGCGCGTTTCTCTTTTTCCTGAACAACGACACCCAGGTGACCTCCGGCTGGCTGGAAGCGCTTATAAAAACCTTTGAGCGAGAAAGGGTCGGGGCGGTAGGCGCGAAGCTCATTTATCCCAATGGTAAGCTTCAGGAAGCGGGGGGCATTATTTTCAGGGACGGAGCGGGATGGAACTATGGCAGGGGCGATGAGCCGGATCTTCCCCAATACGCCTATCTGAAGGAGGTCGATTACTGCTCAGGGGCGGCCCTCATGATCAGAAAAGAAATTTGGGATGAGTTGGGCGGATTCGACACCCGGTACGCGCCGGCCTATTATGAAGACACGGATCTCTGCTTTGGGGTGCGAAACCTTGGATACAAGGTGATGTACCAGCCCGAATCACGGATCATCCACTATGAAGGGATCTCCGCTGGCACCGATCTGACCAAGGGATATAAGAAGTATCAACAGTTGAACCGGATGAAATTTATGGAAAAGTGGCTTGATACCTTGAAAAGGGACCATTGTGATGGCCCTGACAAGCTCTTTCTTGCACGGGAGAGGGGATATCAAAAGGTTCTCATGGTGGTGGACCACTATGTGCCTGAATTCGATAAAGACTCAGGATCATTCCGGATGTTTAATCTGCTGACGGTGTTTGTCAAGCTTGGGTTTAAGGTGATCTTCTGGCCGGACAATATGGCCTGCCATCCCCGGTATACGACGGCGTTGCAGCAACTTGGGATTGAGGTGCTATACGGAGCGATCAATTTTGTCGATTATATTATCGCCAACAAATCCTTCATCGACATCATTCTCCTGTCACGGCCCCATATCGCCATCAACTATATGTTCAACGTCAAAAAGCATACAACGGCACGGATCATATACGATACGGTCGATCTCCATTTTCTTCGGGAAGAGCGGAACGCTCTCCTTCATGCCGGAGCGCCGGAAGAGGCGGAGATCCGGAAAATCGCGGAAGAGTGGAAAAAAACCGAAATGTTTCTCGCGGACCAGGCGGATCTGATTTTTGTGGTGAGCCCGTTTGAAAAAACGATCCTTGAGCAGGCGGGGTTCGCCGGAAAAGTAACGGTTGTGTCTAACGTTCATAGTCTCGAATCATGCAAAAACGACTTCCCAAATAGAAAGGGGCTGATGTTTATCGCCGGATTTGTTCACCGGCCCAACGAGGACGGCATTGTCTGGTTCGTTGAGCATATTTTCCCTGCAATTCAGAAGCGGCTTCCGGACATCTCCTTAACCATCGTGGGGAGCAACCCCACCGCAAAAGTGCAGGCCTTGTCTTCTTCCGCCATCACCGTCACCGGGTATGTGGCGGATGTAACCCCCTATTTCGAGACCTCAAGGGTCTTTATCAGCCCATTGCGTTATGGCGCGGGCGTGAAGGGCAAAATCGGCCAGAGCATGGCCTATGGTCTTCCGGTGGTGACCACCAGCATCGGCGCCGAGGGAATGGGACTGACAGACGGCGAGCACGTGCTCATCGCCGACGACGAAGTCTCCTTTGCAGATAAGGTGATCGCGCTTTACCAGAATGAGGCATTGTGGCGTCGCCTCTCTGAACAGGGACGCCGGCAGATAGAAACCGTATACTCTCCGGAGGTGCTCATGACAAACCTTGACGGCGTATTTAAGGGGCTCATGGGCGTCGTATAACGCGATCTTCGATCTTCAGATTTGTTGGGAAATGGGTCGTTCAAACTGCTAACGCCGAACTGTGCGGCGCGCTTTTTGCGTCTGCACCAGTGAAAGGTTAGGTGCTCTTCAATCCATATTTGAAATGACTTTCTCAAATTTCCAGGCTGATATCCCTTCAAGGCCATCAATCAAATAGGATTCCTCTGTAATAGACAGAATATCAGCCCAATATATCGCCCGATCAGCTATTTTCTCTTTATCATCTTTCTCCAATTTGTCCCACCACTCTGGTGATATCGCAAGATTTTCACAGTTTGTAATCGCTAATCGGAAAAGTGCGTCACCGAGTGATCTCATGTCATTATGAGTTTTGGTTGCTAATGAACGCATAAAATCTACACAAACATTTGAAGACGTCTGATGCCATGCAAATATATAGGCCCAACCTTTTTCAATTGGGGCTGAGCAAAAGGTGATTAATTGTAAATCTCGTGAATGATCACCCAGGTTTTGTAGTTGGCGACCTTAAAAATCAAAATCTGGATAAAAAATTCCTGAAAATGCGATTATGGGTTTTTGTCTCGATTGAAAAACCACATACCTAATGTCTGAATAAGATTTATTCCTAAGGGATTTATCATATTCAAGTTTATGACTGTTCAAGTTTATGACTGTTCAAGTTTTTCAATCCAAATGATTTGCCAATCACATATCCCGACAACATTTTTTTTATAGCATCTTGATTTACGCCATTTTCCAACTGGTTTTGGACTAATTCCAACGCGTTTTCAGAAACAAATAATTCTCTACAAAGCGATCGATAGGAGTATAACAAAATCTGCTGATCAGTGGGTATTAGGACATCATTATCAATTGGTTTAAATAATTCATTGTCATGTTTTTGGCAAAAACCGAAAAATGTAGATACTTTATTTATTCCATATTTCTTGTAGATTAAACGGCCTTTGTTCTTTTTTAAAGAGCCAATATCTGAACTGATTTTATAGACAAGCCCATGTTGTGCGATTGCTGACAAAGATTGGCTTTTCTGTATTGAATGTGCTTTAATTATTTCATTGCATCTACGTCCATTCTCATAGT
>JAGVHJ010000427.1 GCA_020056645.1 Desulfobacterales bacterium | reverse complement strand
TAGTGTTTGGCTTTGGCCACCTGCTGCGGTTCGCTGGATTGATCAACAGCAGGTTCGGCCTAAGGCTTTCCCAGACCGATTTTTCGTTTCTCATGACTTCCAAAGAAGGAAATGTGTCCCGCTATTTTGTCTGTAAAAACGGGAAGCTCCGCACCGGAACCACACCCGTTCAAAAGGAGTTCAGCCTGGTGTGGCGGGACAATTCCTCCGGTGGAAAGGCCATGATGGATCTGTTGTTCGGAAAACCCAAAGCGCTTTATAACGCACTCATCAATGGCGTCCTGACGCTGGAAGGGGAAGGCGCACGGGTGGCCTGGTTTCTTGAAACCATCAATCGATTGAATCGTGTGTTCCGGCCAAAAAAAAAGGCGAAACCGGCTGGTCTTCCGAAAACCGTCTGACGCCAAGGTGTTCAGGTCCGGTATTACCCCTGGTGTCAGGTCAGGTTCGAGCCGTAGAAGTGATTTACTCGATCTTCAAGTTTTTAGGAAATTTGTTCAAATCCAAGGCGGAAAAAAATTGTGACCGCAGGAATACAATGAGGTATTTCGAGTATCAAAATTTTTTTCCAACGCCGGAGTTGGAAAAATTAACAAAAACTTGAACATCGAGCTTTAACAATCCGGCTGTGCGCTTTCTACAAAGGGTGGATGGGGCAAGGCGGCCAGGGTATAAAAAAAAGGAGAGATGCGATGTCCGATCAAAAGATACATTTGAACTTTTCAATCAAAGAAATTTTCGAGTTGGTCCCTTCCCTTGCGGCGGAGGTGCTCAAATACAGCCCCCTTGCCAGTGAGATTTCAGATATATATAAAGGAACCAGTTTCACCTTCGCCATTCAGATTGATGATGAGATCTATAACGTGGTGATCAATGACGGCAGAAATTTTCAAACCGGATGCGGGGATCTTAAAAACGCCATGATCCGGTTCAAGACCGGTATGAAAGACCTTGAGGAGTTGATCGTGGTG
This sequence comes from Desulfobacterales bacterium, assembly GCA_020056645.1. Taxonomy (GTDB): domain Bacteria; phylum Desulfobacterota; class Desulfobacteria; order Desulfobacterales; family JAHIVH01; genus JAHIVH01. Next base: position 12,553 of record JAGVHJ010000427.1, on the reverse strand, counting down.
AAGAACGCCTACATGTTCCTGGGTACGTCGCTTTCGCTTGGTGAAAATGAGCGGGGCCGGATGTCATCCATGGCTGAAAAACTCAACGCGATCAACGGTACGATCCACATTGAGTTGACCAATGACAATCAGAGCATCAGTAAATTCAGCGTGAGCATCAATAAGGCGGAAGCCACCCAGGTGACAATTAAACTTAGCATTGGAGATTTCAGGGAAATGCTCTCTGGCTCAATCAATCCCATTAACCTTTTTATGTCAGGCCGTCTCAAGCTTGAGGGGGATATAGGGCTCGGACTTGCCCTACAGGGGCTCCTGTTCTAGTCGGCCCATCGCGCCAACGAGCCACGATCATGGAGCCATGATCTTTTCGTGAAATCTTTTCAGGCAAGCCTTTTCAGATGCCGTCTCCGTTGCGGTCTGGGACGAAGGGCGTCCTGTGCCAGCGCCCTTTTCTCAGGATGCTTCGGAGATAGCATCTAAGAGGCTTTTATTTTATTTAAAATCAGCTCTCGGAAACCAAGGGGAAACGATAATGCGGTTATTTTCCATGCATCAAAAAGATCATTTAAAGATTGATCGGTTTGCAATTAATATCTTATCAAGGATGATATGGGTTTTAAATATTTCATTGATGGTCGTATTATATATGTCTTCCGTAAGAGCCACGGCTCATGCAAAAGAGTCTGATAAAAAGGAGGGCGGGGGAGGGTCCATATACTCTACCGGCGCAAAAGTAGTTCCTGCCGCGGTATCCGCAAAGGTTGCGGTTGTGTTGGGGCCTGTCAAAGTGGCCCGGTTGTCGGAAAAACTCCCTGTTGAAAGAGCCGTTGAAATAACCAAAAAGCTTGACCGGGCCTTCCTTACGGAAGTGACGAAACACCTCAATCCAGAAAAGGCCTCCCGTATCATCGAACAGTGTCCGGATGACCTTCTAATTGATGTTTCCAGACGATTAATGGAAAAAGAGGAATATAAGGTGCTGGCCGGATTGGCGGACCACCTTTCCCCCGAAAAATTGAGAACACTCGCTCAAAAATTGACTGCATCTGAAAATATCCGGGTCGCCGATCATATGCGGGACAGGGGGTTGATCGGCAAGGTGATCGTGAACTTTTCGGATGAATACCTGACAGAACTGATGAAGGTGAGTTCACAATTAAACAGTTATCAGCTGGTGGGGGATGTTATCCAGGAAATGGATATTAAGCGGCTGGTCTCTATCTTATCGATCCTTTCCCGGATCGATTTCGGCATGGATGCGTTTCTCAAGGAGGTGATACCGTTTATAAAGCCGGAACGGTGCGCGGGAATCATCGAGGCGAGCTCCGATCAAACCCTGATCACGCTGCTTCAGAGCTTTATATCGAAAAACGAGCATGCGCTTTTAGCCACCCTGGCCGACTACCTATCACCCGATAAATTAAGAACCCTCGCAACCAAACTCTCTCTATCCGATAACATCAAGGTCGCCGGCCATATGAAAAACCGGCGGCTGATATCCCGGGTGATCGCCGGATTTTCCGACGAGTACCTCCTGGGCCTGATGGATGAAAGCGCAAAATTAAAAAGTTACCGGATGGCCGCGGAAGTGATACAGGAAATGGATCGTGGACGGGTGGTCTCTCTGCTTGAAAAATTGTCCAAAACCAGCTTTTCTTTGAATACATTTCTGAAAGAGTCCATCGCCTATATGGAGCCTGTAAAATATGCGCAAATCATCGAGGCGAGTTCCGATCAGACATTGATCACGCTCATGCGCGGTTTTTCATCAAAAAATGAGCATGCGCTCTTGGCGCTCCTGGCCGATAACCTGTCGCCCGTCAAGGTGAAGACCCTTGCGACCCAACTCTCTTTCACCGACAATATCAAGGTGGCGGGCCATATGAAAAACAGAGCGTTGATATCGGGAGTCATCGCCGGATTTTCCGATGAGTACCTCCTGGGGTTGATGGCTGAAAGCTTCCGATTGAAAAGTTACCGGCTGGCGGCGGAAGTGACTCAGGAAATGGACAAAAAACGGGTGGTCGCCCTGCTCGATAAATTGTCCAAAACCTCCTTTCCCCTCAATATCTTTTTAAAAGAGTCCATCGCCTATATGGAGCCCGGAAAATACGCGCAAATCATCGAGGCGAGTTCCGATCAGACGCTGATCTCGCTGATGAACGATTTTTCAACGAAAAATGAGCATCAGCTCCTGGCGCTGTTGGCCGATCATTTGTCGCCCGTCAAGGTGAAGACCCTTGCGACCCGGCTCTCTTACACCGACAATATCAAGGTGGCGGGTCACATGAAGAACCGGCAGCTCCTATCCAGGGTGATCGCCGGCTTTTCCGATGCGTATCTGATCGATCTGATGACCGAAAGCGACAAACTGAAAAGTTACCGGCTGGCTGCGGAGGTCATCCAGGAGATGGACAGGAAGCGGGTGGCGTTCCTCCTTGAGAAATTGTCCAAAACCGATTTTCCCCTGGAGGCGTTTTTGGGTGAAGTGACGCCCTATATGGACCCTGGTACGATCGTTGAGATTCTTGAAGCCAAACCCGATGAGACGAATAACGGCCGTGGGTAATTTTTTTTACAGTTGTAAGAAAATTTATTGAAAAAGAGGAAAATTTAGGTTAGATGTAGCTTTTTATTAAAATCAATACCTTTCCATCCATTCGAATGGATGAACAGAGGTTTGAGTCAATATTCACTTTTACCGGGAATTCAATGTGGCTTTGAGTTTCCAAATGGCATCGGTCATCGTCTGAAGCCATTAAGATTATAGACTGAAATTATAAAGATTTTGGAGGAGATTATGAAACTGGAAGAGGTAAAGAAGATTGCGATTATCGGATCGGGCGCGATGGGTCATGGGATCGCCCAGGTATGCGCCATGGCCGGACTCAAGGTCATCATCAAGGATATCAAACAGGAGTTCCTTGATAATGCCGTGGCCAAGGTCAAGGAAAGCCTTGTGTTCCTGGTGGGAAAGGGGAAGATCACCCAGGACCTGATGGACAACATCACTAAAAATCTTCTCACAACGACCCTTGACACGAAGGAAGCGGTGGCGGACGCCCAAATCGTCATCGAGGCGGTTCCCGAGATTCTTGACCTGAAGAAGTCCGTTTTCAAGGAGGTCTCCTCGTTTGCTCCTAAAGACGCCATTTTGGCCACCAATACCTCCACCATGAGCATCTCCGAGATCGGTTCGGTGGTGGATCATCCCGAACGGTTTGTGGGCATGCATTTTTCAATCCGGTGAACCGCATGAGGCTTGTGGAGGTGATCTATGGAAACAAGACCACCGATGAGACCGCCGATCTTCTTGTGGCCGTGACCGAAAAAATCGGAAAGAAACCCATCAAGGTTTTGAAAGATTCTCCGGGTTTTATCGTCAACCGGATCAACGCCCCCAACCAGGCCCTTTTCAGCGCGGTTTTGGACGAGGGAATTGAAAAACCCTGCGAAATCGACGCGGGATTAAAGGCCACCGGCATGCCCATGGGTCCCTTTGAACTGGCCGATTATGTGGGCCTCGATGTCTTTTGTCATACCCTTGACTACTATGCCAAGACCCTCTCTAAAGATTATACGCCGGGAAAATTCCTTTCTGAAAAGATGAAGAATAAAGAGCTTGGCATGAAAACCGGAAAAGGGATCTATGATTGGTCATCTGGAAAAGCGGCCATTGATGTATCCAAAATGAGCACTGTCATTACCCCCATGGAGCTTCTGGCCGTCCAGCTCAATGAGGCTGTCAAGGTTTACAAGGAGAAGGTCTCCACCTCGACCACCGATATCGATAATTCACTGGTCTACGGCATGAACGCTTTCATGGGACCCTTTGGATTGTGCGCGGGTCAGGACCCCAAGATGCTCGCCGATATTCTGAATAAGGTCAGCGAAAGATACCATTTGGCCATTTTAAGGCCCGAACCGGAGATCGTCGATGGGTCGTTCAAGAATTTCAATAAATAGCCCCTTTTGTTGGCGGCTGTTTTGAGAATATCGATTAATAACGGCTCCCGGTTTTTTCAGGGAGCCCCATTTTTTCAGGAGATTTCATAGAAATGGGTTATGAGAATGTCACACTTGAAATAAAAGAGCATGTGGCTATTTTGTCACTGAACCATCCTCCGGCCAACGCCGTTAACCTGGCGACCTTGACCGATTTTAATCTGGCCTTGGATGATATTGAAAAGGATGAGACCATCCGGGTTCTCATTGTCACCGGAAAGGGCGAGAAGGGGTTCTGCGCTGGATTTGACGTGAGTGATGCTGCAAATGGGGAGAAGTGCGGTGTTCTGGGCCAGGAGACCTGGACCCGGGTATCCCGGCTTCCGATCCCTGTCATCGCCGCGGTCAATGGCTTCGCCCTGGGCGGAGGCTGTGAGCTGGCCCTTGCCTGCCATTTTCGGGTCATGGTCAACACGGAGAAAGCGAGAATCGGCCTTACGGAGCTGAATCTGGGAATTATTCCCGGATGGGGCGGCACTCAGCGGATGATGACAGTTTTGGGAAAAAAGAAGGCCATGGATATGATCCTTTTCAGCAAGAAACTGAATGCGGTCGAGGCCTTGGAGATTGGGCTGGTCGACAAGCTCTCCACGCCTGAAAACCTCATGAACGATGTGATGGAGATGGCCAATATCCTTGCCACGAGGCCTCCCATCGCGGTGAAATGCGTTCTGAAAGCCATGCTCGCAGGAGATGAGAAGGGCATTGACGAGGGCTTGCGGGTGGAGTTGGAAGGAACCCGGAGGGTGATGAATTCGGAAGACGCCATTGAAGGCTTCACCGCATTCATGCAGAAAAGAACCCCCCTCTTTCAAGGCAAGTAGGGGAAGGGGTTTTTGTTTCAGTTATCATGATGGCGGCCGGGGCGGGCGCTTTGGTTTCCATCATTATCATATAGGAATGAATATCATTTTTTTTAACAAAAAGGAGAATCATCAATGCAAATGAAAGAGTGTGTGTTTATCGATGGTGTGAGAACGGCGAATGCAAGAGCCCACGCGGAAAAAGGCTGGTTTAAGAATCTCAAGCCCGATCAGACGCTGGCGGCTGTCTTGAAAGCCTTGTTTGAAAGAAATTCAAAAGTGAAACCAGAAGATATCGGCGCTTTGTTTGTAGGGACGGCCAATCCCTCAGGTCTGCAGAATGATGTGGCCCGTCTGACATGGCTTTCCCATGGATTTCCGGAACGGGTGCCCACCCAGACTGTTTCGAACCAGTGTCCATCAGGTATGGCGGCCACCATTGATGCGGCCCGCGCCATTATCAGCGGCGAAGAGGATATCATGATCGCGGCGGGCGTGGAAGATATGGAAAAGGTGCCCATGGGCGCCAATATGGGATTCCCGGATGCTTTCTTCACTCGCTATAACATGCTTGAAATCCCCATGGGAAACACTGCGGAAAAAGTCGCGAAACTATACGATATCGCCAGAGCGGACATGGAAAACATGGCCATCTATTCCCATAAAAAAGCCTATGCCGCAACCGTGGCTGGTAAATTTAAAAACGAGATCGTTCCGGTCATGGGTAAAAAGGAAGACGGCACCGAATTCCTCGTGACAAAAGACCAGTGGGTGAGAGAAACCCTTGACGCGGCCCAGATGGCGACCATGAGAACGCCTTTCCAGGCTGACGGAAGAGTCACTGCGGCAACTTCTTCTCCTCTGACCGCAGGTGCTGCGGCCCTTCTTCTCATGAGCCGGGAGAAAGCCGATCAGTTGGGACTCTCATACACCTATAAATACAAACTGGGTGTTCAGGAAGGAAACGATCCGACCCTCATGGGCATGGGCCCGGAGCTGGCTATTAAGAAAATATTCAAGAAAACCGGTCTGGGTCCCAAGGATATCGGCGCTTATGAAATCAACGAAGCCTTTGCGGCTCAAGCCCTGGCATGTATCCGGGAAACCGGAATCGATAAAGCCAATGCGCCCTTTGACAAGGTGAACCTGTGGGGCGGAGCCATCGCCCTTGGCCACCCTCTGGGCGAGTCGGGAGCAAGAGTTCTCGTCACCCTGATGAATGTCATGAAAACCGAATGCCCCAATGAAAAATATGGCATTGCAACCCTTTGCGGCGGGTTCGGAAATGGCGCAGGGGTCTTGATCGAAAAGGTGTGATGGATTGAGTGTGTGAGTGATAAGCAAATAATGACCGCCCTATCAAGCGGTCATTATTTGTTTTGAGAAAAATAAATTAAGGATGTGGAGAATGCATCAGAGTATGAGAATCGTTTTGGCCATACGGGGGTATCTTTTTTTGTTTATCTGTTTCGCTCTGAACGGTATCGGGTTTTTGATCGGCGGGTGGCTTTATTATAAGGAAACACTTCGGAAGGAGAAACGCGCCGCCGCCCCTGCGCTTATTGATGCCATGAACTCTCTGGCCGGGAACCAGGCCGCCTATTCGGAATTGAGATGAGTCATGATTGTAGAAGACCTGGAGTTCCATAATATCGATATTGTCTCCCATCACAAGGGCGTTGAGGGGGTGCTGCTCGAACGGGTCCCAGAAACGGTGGGAAAACACCTGAGTAAAGCTGGCCAGCTCATGATGATCTGTCCGTCAGGCTCGGAGATCCGGTTTGTGAGCGACACCTATCCTGTTAGGGTCACCCTTTCCGTGGATAAAATTGCGGATGTCATTGGGGAAGGGGAGGGACATGCGGAGGCCCATGTCTTTTTTGGAACATTTCAGTCCCGGCAGCGTTTCATCATCCACCGGGAAAAAACGGCGGTGGATATTGTGATGCCCCATGAGAATTTTATGACCATGGCTCAACAAATTTCTAAAAATTCACCGTTTTCCCCCTGCGTCTGCCGGATACGATTGTGGGGAAGAACCATGGGCGTCCCGATCCGCTTTCATCATGTTAAATCCAAAGGGTGCATTCGGCCTCCCAGACCCGATGAGCTGCCGAAACGCACCTATCTGGCCTATGGATCATCCGTGACCCAGGGCGCATACGCTTCTGGCCCCCACTTGAGCTATACGAGTCAGGCTGGATGCCGGCTGGGGGCGGATGTCATCAACCTGGGAATCAGCTGCTCCGCCTATTGCGAACCGGAAATGGCCGATTATATCGCGGAACGGAAAGATTGGGATTTCGCGACACTCGCCCTATCCGTGAACATGGTCGACCGGTTTTCTCCCGATGAATTTCTGGAGCGGGTGCGCTACATGGTCAGGCGGATCGCGGAGAGCGACTCAAAGAGGCCGGTGTTCTGCATCACCATCAAACCTTATTATGGCGATTTTCTGGAGGGACAGCGGCCAGATCTTTACCGGAATCTCTTGAGACAGGCCGTGAAGGAGGCATCCCTTGAGAACCTTTTTCTTATTGAAGGGCCGGAACTGATGCCCGATATCGCGGGCGGCCTTGGCCCGGATCTCATTCACCTGGGAGATCTCGGCATGGTTCAGATCGGTGAGAATCTCGCAAAAAAACTGCGCCCCATTTTAAAAGCCTATGACCTTTTATCGTGACCGGATAGAAACGTAATACTTGATGAAGCCGTCTCAGAATGATCCTTTACGGATATGTTTGTTAAGCTACAGAAGTAATCCACACTGCGGCGGGCAGGGGGTTTACATCAAAAATCTGAGCCATGCGTTGAAGGAGCTTGGGCATCAGATTGATGTGATCTCGGGTCCACCTGAACCCGAGCTTGATCCATCGATTCCTCTGGTGATGCTCAAGGGGCTCGATCTTTATAATCCCGCCAATATGAATCGGCTGCCGCCGTTAAAAAAATTCAGCGATCCTGTCAATCTCATGGAGTGGGTGAGCACCATGTCCATGGGCTATCCCGAGCCCTTGATTTTTGGAATCCGGGCCTTGCGGTATCTGAAGAACCGTTTCCACCAGTACGACATCATTCATGACAATCAGAGCCTTTCATATGGCCTTCTCCGCATGGAAAAGCATGTCCCGACCATCGCGACCATCCACCATCCCATCACGCGGGACCGGGAGATCGCCATCAATAGCGTGAGCGCCACCTGGAAGAAAATGCAGTTCATGCGGTGGTACTCCTTTCTCAGCATGCAGAAGCGGGTGGCAAGGCGGCTCAACCCTATTATCACGGTATCCGAATGCTCTAGAAAAGATATCGCCAGGGATTTTTCCATCTCTGAAAAAAAGATCCGGGTGGTTCCAAACGGGATTGATACGACGCTCTTCCGACCGTTGCCGGGTGTGGAACGGGACAAAAACCGGCTGATCGTGACCAATAGCGCCGACAGCCCCTTGAAAGGGCTCTACTATCTTCTGCACGCGGTCCATGATCTTTCATTGAAACGGGAGATCCGGCTCACGGTGATCGGGACGCCCAAAAAAAACGGCGGAATTGAGAAATTGATTCAGACCCTGGGCCTTGAAGATATCGTTACCTTTACGGGACGGATTTCAGATCCGGCCTTTATTCACCATTACGCCAGGGCATCCATTGCCGTGGTTCCCTCGCTTTATGAGGGCTTCGGTCTTCCGGTGGGAGAGGCCATGGCCTGTCAGGTGCCGGTGATCTGTACGACCGGGGGCGCGCTTCCGGAAGTTGCGGGAAAAGATGCGATCCTTGTACCACCGGCCGATTCACAGGCCCTCGCCAATGCGATCGCCTTTTTGCTGGATCATCCGGAAAAGGCACGTGAAATGGGGCAGGCAGGCTACGAGAGGGTTCATCGGCTTTTTTCATGGTCCATGGCGGCTCAGAAAACAGTAGATATATACAGAGAGGTTATTCATGGTAACCGTCGATTTCGATAAATTGACCATCAAGCCCGGCGTAAAAATTCTCGATGTGGGATGCGGGCAGGGAAGGCATGCGGCATACGCCCTCAAATATAAGGATGCGTTTGTCGTGGGGGCGGATCTGAGCGCCGCTGATCTGCAAAAAGCCGGCGACCGGCTCAGGTTTCACCAGTTCGCGGGCGCGTGGGATGGTGGGGCGTGGGGCCTTGCCGTGTCGGATATCACGGCGCTTCCTTTTCAAGACCATTTTTTTGATATTGTCATCTGTTCCGAGGTGTTGGAACATATTCCAGACGACCGTAAAGCCCTCTCTGAGCTCGTCCGGGTATTGAAAAAAGGGGGGGAGCTCGTGGTGAGCGTTCCCCGTTACCTGCCGGAGCGGATATGCTGGGCCCTTTCCGATGAGTATTACTTGGTCAATCAGGGGCATATCCGGATTTATAAAGAGAAAACGATCCGCTCTCTCCTCTTGAACGCGGGGGTGACCCTTCACGACTTCCATTTCGCCCATGGCCTCCACACGCCCTACTGGTGGCTCAAATGCGCTTTTGGGCCAACCCGGGACGATGTGAAAATGGTGAATCTTTACAAACGATTATTGGATTGGGATACACTGCGACAACCGGTAATCACCCGGATCATGGATCGGTGCTTGAATCCCTTTATCGGGAAAAGTGTTGTGTTTTATTCAAGAAAAGAGTAGTACCTTCCCTTTTGGAATGAACATAGGGGAGAGACACCCCTATTGATGGTTGATATATTGTAAATGATAAGGAGTAGAAGAATGAAAATCGCGTTGATCGCCCCCCCGTATCCCCTGGAACAGGCGCCCTCTCCGCCCCTGGGGATCTGTTATGTGGCGTCCGCATGCATCGCGGCCGGCCATGAGGTTACGATTTTAGACTATATCGTGAGCCAGTACCGGCCGGAAAAATTGAAAGCCGAGCTTGATGCTTTTCAACCGAATGTGGTGGGGGCCACCTCCGTTACCATGAATTTTCCTGCGGCCGCCGAAATCATGAAGACCGTGAAAATCCATCGGCCCCAGGCCGTTACCATGATGGGCGGACCCCATGTTTCCTTTGATCAGGAGAATGTATTAAACGCCTACCCGGAAGTGGATGTGATTGTTTCAGGCGAAGGAGAGTTGACCTTAAAGGAGTTGCTGCCCGCCATTCACGACCGGTCCGTGTGGAAGGATATCCGTGGAATTGCATTTATGGAGGAGGGGCGGATCATCAAAACACCTCCGCGGGAGCTGATTCAGGATCTGGATGCTCTCCCCATTCCCACCCGGGATCTTCTTCCCATGTCCAAATACTTGGCCCTGGGATTTCCGGTGAGTATCATCACGAGCCGGGGGTGCCCTAACAAGTGCATTTTCTGCCTGGGACGGAAGATGGTGGGCATGAAAGTCAGATACCGGTCCGCCAAGAAGATTGTAGATGAAATTGAGTATCTTCTCTCTTTTGGTTTGTCGAGAATCAACATCGCCGATGATTTTTTCACCGCCAATAAGAAGCGGGTCGCCGAATTTTGCGAGGAGATTCTCAAACGAGATATCCGGTTTGCCTGGAGCGCCTTTGCACGGGTTGATTCGGTGAATCGGGAAACCCTTGATCTCATGAAAAAGGCGGGATGTGACGCCGTGAGTTTCGGCATCGAATCGGGAAACCCAGAGATCCTGAAAACGGTCCAGAAGAATATCACGCCGGATCAGGCGGAGAAGGCCGTTCAGATGTGCAAGGAATCGGGTATGATCGCCCACGCCTCGTTTATTCTTGGGCTTCCGGGTGAGACCCGGGACTCAATGGAAGAGACCCTTCAATTCGCAAAAGGACTCAACATCCCCTTTGGATACCATCTCCTGTCCCCCTTTCCGGGCACGACCATCCGGGAGGATATTTCCAACTATGATCTCGAAATTCTGACCGATGACTGGAACCTCTACGACGCGGACCATGCCATCGTCCAGACCCGCTCTCTCTCCGCTGAAGAGATCGGCCGGTTCGCAGAAGTCTTCAACCAGCAGATCCAGAACGAATTCGACGAAGCGAAGAAGCGGTATGAAAACGGAACCTGTTCCGATGAGGATTTCTTTAAGGTTGCGGGAACGAATCGCATGGAGATTATTTTTAAAATTCTCTCTGAAGACCTTGTGGAAAAGATGGGCGGCTATGAGACCGGGAAAAATGAGAACGATCATTCGCTGGTTTTCGCAAGGATGATTGCGGATCACATCGGCAAGGATCTTTTCTCGGTGGAGCAGGTCGTGAGATCGCTATTTGAAATTAAATATCTTCAATACGCCATCGACGGAACCACCATTACCTGGTACTGGACCAAGAATCATCGGACAGGCATGCCCAATTAGTCCCTGTTCTTGAGATGGATCACTCCCTATATACTTCATGGACGGCTGCTCCGCCGCCCATAGTGAGTGATTGTTGGACGATTTTCAGAGGAACCCCATTTGCGTAAAGACCATCGGCCCTATGTTGTCAAGAGGGCGTATCAGAGATTTCAGAAGTTCTATGTGAACCGGTTTATCCGGCCCCAACTCGAATCCCTGGGGGGGCGGTTTGTTTTCATGAAGCCCTGGCATGTGGAGGTATTTGGCGCGCCGGTTCATATTGGTGATTTCTTAACCCTGATCGCCACACCGGATAATAAAGTGCGTCTAACCATCTGGTCCAACGAATCCGATATCGAGGGAATAACCATCGGCGATTATTGCCTGATATGTCCGGGCGTCCGGATCAGCGCGGCCACCTCCATCACCATCGGCGACAACTGCATGATCGCCAACCGGGCCTATTTATCGGATTCCGACGCCCATGGCATTTACGACAGAAGTTATCCCGTGGGCAAGACAGGACCGATAAGACTTGAAAATAATGTGTGGATAGGCGATAGTGCGATCATTACCAAAGGAGTGACGATAGGGGAAAATAGTATTATTGGCGCAGGTGCTGTTGTTGTTAAAGATATTCCATCCAATACCATAGCAGCTGGAAATCCGGCCAAGGTTGTCAAGGAACTGGACCCAGAAAGAAAAATTACCACAAGGGCCGATTGGTTTTCCGACCCGGTAAAACTAGCTGAGCAGTTTCGGATTTTAGATAGGGCCATGCTAGAAGGTAACACCTACTCAGGCTGGTTCCGATCCGTCCTATTTCCGAAAATAGGGGATTGACCGGGAAAAAACCGGGTATCTAATTCGTCCCGTGTGAATGAGAGAGAAAATTAAAGAAAATATGAACCAAAAAAAAGGCTGGTTGTCAGCGCGTGAACCGTTGAACAGACGCTTCGCGCCATTCGACATCGGGCTGAAAGATAACCTATTATATTTATAGATTTTAATTTTATTATGAGGATGCGTGTCGCAGAGACAAGGCGGAGGAAATCGAATTATGTCACCAAAATCGTCGTTTAAACAACTAAGAGAAGAAGAGAGGGAGACCCGAAGGCTGCTCATCATGGATGCGTCTCTGAGACTCTTTGATAAAAAACCGTTTCATGAGATCGGCATGAGGGATATTGCCGAGGCGGCAGGGATCTCCCCCGCAAGCATCTATCGCTACTTTCCAACCCGGGACGAACTCTTCGCGGAAGTCTTGACACAGGACCTGGCGGAAATAGAGCCCATGATCCAGCAGACCCTAGAAGAGGGCAAGGGGGACTATGAGAACCTGATCAGCGGCCTCATCGACTATGTGATGTCGAATGCGCCCAAATTCCAGATGATGTGTCACTGCATGCTCGCGGAGGGGATGAATGAGAAGGTTATCAAAGGTT
>JAGVHJ010000268.1 GCA_020056645.1 Desulfobacterales bacterium | reverse complement strand
TATTCGCCGGGTGTCATTCCTGTCCATTTTTTAAACGCCCTGTTAAATGTGCTCTGTTCCGAATACCCAACTAAAAAAGCCACCTCAACAATGGATATTTCAATTTGTCTGAGAAAATATTTCGCTTGATTATTCCTCATTTTATCCAATAACTCCTGATAGGATATACCTTCATTTTTTAATTTGTATTGAAGATTCCGTTTGCTCATTGCAAGCTTTTTCGCAACAGTATCAATATCTGTTCTCCCAAGAGGCAGAAGTTCGATAATGGCGTTTTTAACTTGAGACGTAAATGAGGTGGAATGATAGATTTTATTTTGAAGGGTTTTGGCGTGATCTTCGAGTAGTTCCAGAAATTCCAGATTCGAGGCTGAGATCGGATACTCCAGATATTTTTTGTTAAATATAATTCCGTTTTCGTTTTGTCCGAAGAGGAGTGGACATTTGAAAATACGTTTATGGGTTGTGATATCTGAAGGGGCGGGGTGAACAAAATGAACCTCATCAAGCTCTAACCGGCCTTCAATCAGCCAGTTAAATGTGCAATAGTAGCGGCAAATAAAAGCCTCTAGCGCATGCCGGTAATGCGTAATTCCCCTGGTAAGGTTATTTGACGTGATTATGACCTGGCTCCCATGAAAATCGACAACCGGCGTGACAAAATCACTCAATAAATTGTAATATCGACAAAAATTGTCAAGAGCAGTTTGAAGATTGGGCGAGTGGTGCATGATGGTGAATAAAATATGTCCTGCAAATTCAAGTATATGTTCTCCCAAATGAAGGCCAAAGTCAGGATCGGCGCTTTTTTCCACCGCTTTGTTTAGGAGTGGATTGATGGTCTCATATGAAAGTCGTTGATTGGGATTTTCCAGCAGAGCGATATCAAATCCAGCCTCATCACAAATTTCGATGAGATTCAGTCCTTTACTTGCTAAAATCTTTGCTATCAGATGAATATAAATCGCTGAAACTGAAGAATGCCGTATTTGGGGAATGCCATGATGGGTATCCGCTCCTGTCATAACAGCTCTTTTTTCATTATCCTTTCTCTCCGCTTCTGACGCCATTTGTTCAGCCCTGCTTTAACCGGTAAAAACGGAACGCCTCTTCCGCAGCCGGCGTGTTTCCAAGCTCCTGATAACACTCGCCCATTTTTTTAAGTACAATGGTGTGTTCAGGAAGGGATTTATAGCAGAGCTCGTAGGCCGCGATGGCCTCATCGGTCTGCCCGCGCCTTCGAAGGTTATCGCCCATGTTTTCCCAGCATTTGGCGTATGACCGGTCCAGAGAGACCGCTCGAGAGAGAGCGGCCACCCCGTCCTCAAAGTGGTTCAGGGCAAAACAGACATCTGCAAGAAAGAGGTGAAACCGGGGCGTCTCGGGGGAGAGGCTCACGACCTCTTTAAAAACAGAAAAGGCCCCTTCGAGGGCCCCCTCGGCGACCAGGAGGTTGCCGTAAAAACAGAAAAAAGCCGCCTTTTCACCGGAGGTAAGCGCTCTTTCAATAGACCCATGTTCCATGATATCCGAGCGCCAGACCCGGATATCGTGGCCGACATCTTTGATCGATCCTTTTTCCACAAGGCCGCTAATTCTTTTCTGGTCACCCGCCACATGGGCGGCCCATTCGCTTTTCAAAACCGGATGCAGGGGATCTCTCGCCAGTCCCCTGGCCACCATGAGCCTGAATGAGTGATCGTCCACATCCTTGAAAAAAATGGCGTGTTCCAGGTAGGCGTTCGATAGATCGCGATAAAAAAGGTTTATCCGTTCCCCATAACCGGGATCAATGGCCCGGGCCTTTTCAAAACAGCTCTGGGCTTCTCTTTCCTGAGATCTCAGGGCGTAAATGGATCCCAGGCGGAATTGAATTCCGGCGTGATCGGGCGCTGAAAGAGCGGTTTTTTTCAGGAGAGGCAGCGCCTTGAGAAAATCTTTTCTGTCAAAAAGCAGAAAGGCCCTTTCCAGAAGCAGGGGGTCCGTCTCTCCCATCTCTTTTATGCTCTTAAGAAGCGCCCTCTCTTTTTGAAAATCGGTCGAAAGCGAGGATAAGAGTCTCTGAAGAGCGGTCAAGGCGTTTAAACGAACCGAGTTGATATAGGAGATCCGCTCCATGTTTTTCAAGAGCCAGGGAATGTAATGGGCCGGGGCGTTACCCATGAGAAAGATATCATGGCGCATCCGCTCGCTCTCTTTCAATCCCTTGAGGGTGAGATCCTCCACCAGACGCCAGAGATCGGCGGAAAGGTCGAGTTTTTGCTGTTCGGCGTCTATTATAAGGAGCTTTTCCCGAATTTCCGGATGAAGATCGTTCAGGGTCTTTATCGGTCGCCCCGATTGTTTTTGGTGGCGGATCTTTAGAGCGGTCTGATGAATCATGAGATCCATCTCTTTGATATTTCCGATGATTTTTCCGGACTCGTTTAGGAGGGGTCCGATACCATCCAGCAGAGGCTTAAGCTCTCTTTTTTTCATGGTTCCGAGTCGGGTGTTCACGATGGGGATCACGGGGACCGGAGCGCCAAGAGAGGTGGCGATGACCTGGGCAAGGGAGAGCGACTCAGTTCCTTCAATGTGCGCGCCACCCTCCGTTGCGTTGATGAACCGGCGGTCTGGATTCTTCTTAATCAGCTCTTCAAAATAGATTTTCATGGTATGAAACGATCGGCTCGAAAGCACCGTGCCGCCGTTGATGCCTGGAAGCATGAAGTTATCTTTCAGAACCCCTTCCATTCTCTTTTTTTCCGTTAGAACCGTATTGGCGGCGTGACAGGCCCGGTTGGTATAAGCGAGATCCTGCCCTACGAACACGATGGGTGAGCACCCCATGACCAGGGCCGCGATCATGTTCATATGGGCCACGGTGCCCGCTCCTCTGGCGAAGGGTCTTCCCCCCAGGAGACGGTTCATCCATTGGTCGATATAGTGCCCAGAGAAGCTCCAGAATCTCTCCTTGGCAGGAAAAACCCGGGGAAACTTCTGGTTGACCCAGGGCATGGTGATCAGGAAAAGATCTGAAACCATCGGGACCACATGGGAGATTTTTTCAAAGGTCAGATCCTGGGAATCGATGGAGCAGAGAAAGTCGGGGAGAATTCCTTGTTGCATCAGCGCCGGGAGGACCGTATCCACGGCGATGATCACCGACCGGTTCTTCGCCTCTTTCAGGTGATGGATGTTCTTATCCAGGGAGGGACCGCCCGCGACAATAAAGGCCGGAACTCCTTTGAATGCGTTTTCGAGATCTTCGAGGAGTGAATCGCCTGGAATCAAGGCCAGATTGGTGAGCCGGTTTTCGGTGAACTTCTCTCCCAGGGCCAGGGTGGTAGCCCCCCCCACGTTGAATTCATTGGCGAATTTAAACACCTCTTCGGAGAGGCGGCTGTATCCCTGGAGATCCAGGTGAAAGGCCGGTATGGTGTTTAGCGTATAGGTGTTTTCCACGCGAAGAAGGGGAATGATGGATTCAAGGAGCCGGGGGACTTGGGGATTTGGCCCCACGTTTAAAATGGTCCTGGGCTCGGAGAGAAGCGGAGATAGATCCACCCGCTCCATGGCGCTTCGGAAGATATCGAACGACAATTCAAATAGGGCGAGCTTTCTGACCAGGGGTCTCTCTTTCAAGATCCTCATGGCTGTATAGCCCAGGCCCATTCCCAGAAGCGCCACAAAGCCCGTGGCCCCCTCTTTCAGGGTTTCGTAAAAGGTATTGGTTTCCGTCTCGAGATCTTCATGAAAAACGATATCTTCTCCACGGGGACCCTGAACGACCAGTTTGAAAAAGCCGTGGTCTCCGGGAACCAGGGCTCCAATGGGCTTGGAAGGGGCGTGCTCCATGGCCTGAAACACCTGTGGATGGTGGATTTGCAATAGGGCCATATTCTGGGCGAAATAGGTGTTGGGAGGGGGAGAAACTTCTGGACAAAGCTGCCCGATCCTTTGCCCCAGGCCTTTATGACCCGGATAGAGCTCAAGCCCTTTCCGGCACATTCGGATGGCGGTGTTACGGTCCACATCCATGAAATAATCGGTATGCTTCAGATAGGCGTCCGCCAGGGCCGAGAGGAACCGCTCCTTTTCGGCCTCCATGGCCGGAGCCAGGGCCAGCGCCCTGTCAAAGGATCTAAACGCCTGACTCAAATCGGACAGATAGGCTTCAACGCAGCCGTTTTGAAAATGGATCTCCGGATCATCCGGCGACTCTTCAAGGAGTTTTTCCAAGAGCGGTTTTGAAAGGGCGTATTTTCCAGCTTCAAAGTAGAGCCGGGCCAGCGATTTTTTAAGGGGAGCTGTCTCACCCACTTGTTTCATTTCAAGAAGGATGCCTCTCTCCTGTTCCTGGCGGGAGACCGCAAGATCCAGATACGCGGTAAAGGTGGAAAGGGCTTCTTCCTGAATATCGCTGATGGTCATGAGATAGGAGAGGAATTCATCGAGCCATTGTCCGAACCGGCTTGGATCATCCTGGTAGAGCCGGAGCCGGTGAAGCCTGCGACCAGTCTCTTTGATTCCATTGATGGTCGTGTCTTTGAGAAGCTCCCAGATGAAGGCGTTTTGTTTGATGCTCCCGTGGAGGTTCTGAACCTGTTCGATCTCCTTCTTCAGGACGTGGGGAAGTTCTGAAAAGGAGTGGTATCGTTTTTTTTTCTGAAAAAGATTCTGGGTCGTTTCCTTGATTCGCATCCCCAGGGATTTGGCCTCTCTCACCGAGACAAGGAGGCCCATGGCCTCTTCCCGGATCGGTTTCAATTTTTCAAGGATCGCGGCGTCAGAGGCTTTGTCAAAGAAAACCCCGGATAGAATTTTTTGGGTGTGGAGGGGGCTATGGAGGAGCTCTTTGAAGACCTGGTCGAGGGGCATGGTTTCCGTTCCCTCGATATGCGCCCCTTGAGCGGTTGCGTTGATATATCGGTTGGGTGACAGCCCGATCAGATACTCAAAATGGTGTTTCATGTTCAGGTAGGCCCTGCTGGTCACAACCTCTTTCCCATCGATGCCAGCGACGGAAAGGATCATGTCATGATCTCTCACCTCTTTTTTCATCCGCTCCTCTCCCCCCAGGAAGAGTCCTGATGCATGGCTCTTCATTCCGGAAAAAGCGAGATCCTGACCCACGAAGATAATGGGAGCGCATCCCATGAGCGTCGCGGCCATGAGGTTCAGATGGGCCACGGTGCCTGCTCCCTCGGTCTTGGTCCGGCATCCAAAGAGCTCCATCAGCCAGGTGTCCATGTGGGCGTCTGAAAAGGCGAAAAACACCCGGTCAGAGAGGCAAAGATTGGGGGTCTTCAGATTGACGCCGGTTTTACAGATCAGGTTGACCCCCGCCATCTGTTTGGTATA
>JAGVHJ010000479.1 GCA_020056645.1 Desulfobacterales bacterium | reverse complement strand
TTTTTCACAATTGGCATAAAACAGAGTGACAGAGGAATCATCAAGAATGGAGGAGTCGAATGCTTAAAAAATGCGTCTTTCTGCTTTTTTCTTTTATCGTGCTTGTAACAGCCGCAAACGCCATGACCGTGGGTAAAGTGGAGATGGAGGAGTCCATGGCGGTTGGTGATACGGCGCTGCTTTTAAACGGCGCGGGAATCAGGGAAAAATTTTTCACCAATATCTACGTGGCGGGTCTCTACCTTAAGGAAAAAAATAGCGATTTCCAGAAGATCATCGACATGGATGAGACCATGGGCATCAAGATAAAAATCACCTCGAAGCTGATCACCTCGGACCGGTTCAAGGAGGCGTGTGAAGAGGGGTTTGCGAGAACCACCAATGGCAACATGGAACCCCTGCGGTCAAAGATCGATCTTTCCTATACCGCTTTCGCCAATGAGATTGAAGTGGGGGACATCTTCGATATCATTTATGAGAAAGGCAAGGGAACCAGTTATTTTAAAAATGGAAAGAAGATCGTGGAGATCGAGGGGCTCGATTTTAAAAAGGCCCTTTTCGGCATCTGGATCATCGACAACCCATCCCATAAAAATGAAAAACTGAGACAGGGCATGCTGGGCCTTCCGTGAAACAGACCTGGGCGAGAGGGTCAGGGGAATCGCATGTGGAATAGGGCTTGGTGAGTTGATTTAAGTCATAACTTGAATTGATTATCAATGCCTGCGGCGGCCCGCTTTTAAAAAGCGGGGCAAAGAGGTTTTTAGAGGGTGTTTACAGAACCTTTTTTTACCATGTTTGGCAACCTTTTCAAAAGGTTGGCCCCCGGCAGGGCCGAAGGATGCGCGTCCCAAATGCGATTACTCTGCGAGAGGGTCAGGGGAATCGCATGTAGAATAGGGCGTGGTGAGTGATTTAAGTCATAACTTGAATTGATTATCAATAACTCCGGCGGCCAGCTTTTAAAAAGCGGGACAAAGAGGTTTTTAGAGGGTGTTTACAGAACCTTTTTTACCATGTTTGGCAACCTTTTCAAAAGGTTGGCCGCCGGCAGGGCCGAAGGATGCGCGTCCCAAATGCGATTACTCTGCGAGAGGGCTTTGGGATATTGACAAACAGGCGTTCCCAGGTTAGCATACCCTCCAGTTTTTTATGAGACAAAGGGGTTTATGAGGATGAACACACGAGAGGCCGCAAAAATTTTCAAAGCGCTCTCCCACCCGAACCGGCTTGAGCTTTACCTGGAGATTCTGAAGAACCAGGAGTCCAATTTCGAGACAGGAGAGGAGTGCCTGATCACCGATATTATCGGGGCGCTGAACATCGGCGCGCCGACGATCTCCCATCATCTGAAGGAGCTACAGAACGCCGATCTGATCACAACCGAAAGGCGGGGGAAATTCCTGGTCGCCCGAATCAACCGGTCAACCATCATGAGTGTGGTTCGGCTGCTGGGTCTCGACCGCAGCCATTTTTAGGGGGTTATGGTTCGAAACTTATCAAACTGTTAATTTTTTATGAACGTAAAAGTGTTTCATACGACCATGCTGATTCTCATCCCCACCCTGGTGATCGCCGGAGGGGTCTCTATCATCGCCTGGCGGGTGGTGCTCGCCTCGGCCCTTCCGCCTTTCTGGAACCGGTTGCTGCTGGGGATCGTTATCGCCCCGATTTTTTTTCCGGCCCTTTTGTTCGTTCTTAAGTATGTTGACCAGGAGCTCTGGTTCGACCGGCTTCTCGCCCTCTCTTTTATGGTGACCGGCTTTTTTTCCTTTCTTCTGGTCTTCGCCCTGTTCCGGGATGCCCTTCATGGGGGATTTGTGCTGTTGCTGAGGGTCTCGGAGAGCCTGGCTTCTGGTTCAGGAACCCTTCCCGGCCAGATTTCTTTTGTTTCGGAAAAAGTCTTTTCGCCTCTGGCCAACACCTTCATCCTCCTCCTCTCGTTTGGGCTCTTCGCGGCTGGTTTGTCCCAGGCCCTTTCCTTTCCCCGGATCAAGCAGGTGACGATTCCAGTCGCGGGCCTTCATCCGGCGCTTCACGGTTTTAAGATCGTCCAGTTGAGCGATATCCATCTGGATGTGATGACCAACGGGCGTGTGCTCGAAAAGATCGTTCAGAAGGTGAATGAAATCGGGCCGGACATGACGGCCATCACCGGGGATCTGGTGGACGGGTCTGTCAGAAAACGGGGCGCTGACGCGAAGATCCTTGAGCGCATCGCCTCTCCGGTCTTTTTCGTTAACGGCAATCACGAATACTATTTTAACGCCCCTCTCTGGAACCGATTTCTATCATCGATCGGCGTGACTGTATTAAATGGTGATACACGGACGATTAAAAAAGGGGCGGCGAGGATAGTGGTGGGGGGCATATCCGACCTTCGCATGGCCGGACGGCTCAACAGGGAGGCCTCTATTCCAAAGGTCCAGGGGGCCGATTTCCATCTGCTCTTGTCCCACCGGCCCGGTGCCGCCTTCGAAGCATCCCGGATGGGATACGACCTTCAGCTCTCCGGGCATACTCATGGCGGTCAATTTTTTCCGTGGACCCTTTTTATTCAGTTGGTGGAGCCCTTTGCCAAAGGAATTAACCGGCATAACGGCATGTGGATCTATACCTCACTGGGAACCGGATTCTGGGGGCCCCCCGTCAGATTATTCGCCCCCCAGGAAATCACGGTGCTGACCCTGCAAGGGAGTCCATAAAGATCTTGTTGACAATCGGTCGAATGTTACATTAACTCCAACTGAGGAGATTTTAAGGTGGTGGACCGGCTGCGGTTTGTGGGGCGGCTTTAACGATAGAAGGGTCTTTCAACAAGGCTGAAATGATCCGGATAACCTAATTCAATCAGGCGCAAGGAAGGAAAAAATGGCGGAATACCAGACGTTCAGACCCAAACGGAAGATTTTTAAATGGCTCTATCTTTATGTGTTTATGTGGTTTACGGGCAGGGCCATTAAAATCGCGGCCAAGGTGGATGCGGAAGTGAAAAAGGAGTTCGATCAGATTCCAAACGGATTCAACGTGGCGCTGGAGGTTCTTCCCTATGGCCCGGCCATGGTGGTCGGCAAAAACGAAGAGGGCCAGGTGCTCTACCTGGGCGGCAATGTCCAGGCGCAGCCAATCCATCTCAGAATGGTGCTTCACAATATCGAAAACGCCATGAAGCTCTTCACCTTTCAGGAGAGCACCGCCATCTCCTTTATGAGGAACCGGCTTTACCTGGATGGCGAGATCCCCCACGCCGCCGCTTTTGTGAGGGTCTTTGACGCCGTGGAGGTTTACCTGCTTCCCAAAATCATCGCCAAACTCGCGATCAAGCGCTATCCGGCATGGTCTCCCATCCGGAAATTCACCGGCCGGATTCAAATTTATCTGAGAGCGGTTCTGGGTTTTTAATCATTTATTCTTCATGACGAGGGAGTTTATGCGACAAACAGATTATTCTGATTTCATATGTCCAATCAAGTTCTGTTCAGGGGCGCTTGCACTTGAAACCCTTCCTGCGGAACTCCGTGTGTATAATGCGAGAAAACCGTTGATTCTTTTCAGTAATCAGGCGGTGGCGAAGGGATTGATCGATCCAGTCCAACACGCCTTCAACGATTCGGAAATGGTGTGCGGAATCTACGACGGGGTCCCGGAACAGCCCACCCTCTCCACCATCCAGGAGATCAGCGGCCTTTACCGGAAAAACGGCCATGACGCCTTGATCGCGGTGGGGAGTGGCACGGTATCTACGGTGTCGAAAGTCGTGAATATCGCTGTTTCATGCGACTCTCCGGATTTAAAAAAGCGCCAGGGAGACGATCAGATCCATGGGCCTTTAAGGCCCTTTTTCGCCGTGCCAGAAGCCTCTGAAACAGGCCTTGCCACCAATGGATTCGCCCGGATCGACTCTCTCTCTTTTTCGTCCCGGCACCTGATTCCCGATTACCTGGCCATCGATCCTCGGATGGTTCAGGAAACCTCGGCGGAGGTTATCGCTGATTCGGCCATGCGGGCCTTTTCTGTGGCTTCCTTCGCCTATGCGCTTCCGGAGAGCGACTATTTCGTCGATCCCCATGCCTATCTGGCCATTCAGACCATTTCTGAAAACCTGGTCCCGGTGCTCACCCACATGAATGACAAGAAACAGCTCAAGGATTACCTGGTCATGAACGATACGGAAAAGGGGCGGCTTGCGTTGACCATGGCCGCCTGTCTGGGCGGATTTCTATCCTTTGCACGGCCCGTGGGGATAGCGAACCGTCTGGGAGAGGCGTTGAGTGGCGCTCTCTCTCACCCTTCCGGCATTCTCGCAGGCTTGCTGCTTCCCCTTGCCCTGAAGGTTGAAAAAACGCTCAAGGGGCGTCGGCCCGAAAAGCTCCTGCTGGCCATTGCGGGTTCCGATATTTACGCCCGGACCCCTGCGTCAGAAAGGGGCGAGCGGGCTCTCTCCTTGATCCGGGACCTCACAGAGAGTCTTTTCCACCTGACCCATGGAGCGATTCCACGCACCCTATCTTCTCTGGGGCTTTCCAAGGAGATGGGCGTGGATGCGGTGAGCCGCATGACCGCGGATGATCCGGAACTGGACCCGAAGGCCGCCCTTGAGATTTTGGATCTTGCGCTTTTAAAGGAAGACCGGTAGACGGGGGACCGACTCCCCGGCGAACGATTACCCGGTCCATGACATGACCGGTTTAACTAAGGAGCATACCCCATGTATTTACCCGATTATTACGAATTCATATCGCCGGTCCGGATTGCCGCCGGTCACGACG
>JAGVHJ010000302.1 GCA_020056645.1 Desulfobacterales bacterium | reverse complement strand
GGGTTCCAAAAGACTGACCTCATAAATCAGCATTTCCTGAACGTTGTGAGCCAGGTTTTCCGACACACCGAACTGTTTGCGTAGCTTCTCTTTTGTCGCCACGCTGACCACGATGGCCCCAGGGGAGTAAAGCAGCGGCGGCGTAAAATAATAGTGTGAATATTGGTACGCCTGCATGCCAAGCATCCATGCGGCCGGAGCCATGTTGGCGTTCGCCAATCCAGTGCTTAGCGCCGCAATCGTCTCAGGAACCGCCACAGGCGTTGCGTCAAAGCCGAGTTCCTTGTACAAGGTGGTTTCGACTTCACCAAACCAGGTCAGCACTTTCTGTTTTTTAAGGTCGGAAAAACCAGATACCGGATTTTTGGAAAACATGTAGAAAAATCCGGTATCGATCAGGGCGCCCAGGATGTACCCTCGATCCTCGAACGACTTGTCGATTCGTTTCCTGAACTTTTCCATTATATAATCCACTTCATCATAGTTTCTGAAAAAGCCGGGCAGCAGAAAAACGGCGGTTTCCGGCGAGTCCGCCAAAATACCCAAGGCCGTGCAGCCACAACCGCTGAGTTGGCCTATATCCATCTTTCTCAGGATATCGGTATCCTCTCCCATGACACCGCCGCCGTATATTTTAACAACGACCTTGTTATTGCTCAACCGGGCTATCTGAGGGATGAGGATCGTTTCGGGAACATTGATCCATGGCGTGCCGGGCGGGGCAAGAGTTCCAATCGTGAGCACCATCTGATCCCCATCCTTGATTAACGACGATCCCATCCGCCAAGCCACCTCCTTGACCTCCTCCCAAGTCATATAAGGAGAGAGCAGCTTTTCAACACGGCCACGAACCTCCTTGAGAATGTATCTTGAGGTTTTGTGCTTATCCAAAATCGGAATCATCGCTCCTTCAACCATGGTGATACACTCCGCCTTGCTGATAAGGCCGGCTTCAAACATCTTTCTCACAACCAGTTGTTTTTTTTCCAGGTCCGGGCTGAACGCCTTTCCGGTCAATAACTTCTCAATACTCTCATTCATGAGAGGGATGGCGATCTTCCAGCCAATTTCCTTCACCTCCTGCCAGCTCATATGGGGTGAAAGCAGGGCCTCAACACGGTGAGGAAGCGCTTTTAAAATGTCGATGGATGTCTTGTCCTGATGCATATCCAATATCGGCATCATCGACGATTCCACCATGGTGATGAGCTCTTTCTTACTGACAACGCCTTCTTCAAACATTTTTCTAAGGGTCAATTGCTTCCGCTCCAGCTCCGGACCGAACGTCCGACCGGTGAGCAGCGCCTGGATACTCTGGTCGAGTATGGTCTGCATTTCGGCTTTGGTCAAATTTGAAGCCGAAACAATTGGAAGAGGCCCAAGAAGAAAAAAGGCGAAAAATGCACATACCATGTGATAGCCGATCTTTCTATGAAACCGAATGCCCATGTCCACCTCTTTTTTTAAATTTTAATGGAATGCTGTTTTTCGTTTGGTCAAGTTGGTCAAAATATTTTATACGACCGTATAATATCCCCTCATCAATAGATGTCAAGTATTTTTTTTGTACAAATGTATACTCAATTTGATCAATGGATGGTGGATCATCACCTCTCCTCCCAGGCCCGTTACCGGCGCTGGCATGCTCTGTAAGAAACCCGTTGACGCAAAAGGAAACCTGTCCTATTTTGAATTTTTTAAATCACGATGAGCCTTTTGCTCCGTTTGAAGGATGGGCAAGCGCTTTTTTCGCTACCGGTTGCTGCATAGTAGCGCCACCATTGGGGACACTACCGCAAATAGTGGCGGTAAAAATAGCCGGTCCGGCCCATGGGGGCAATGATTAATACATTGAAATAATTTATTATAACCCGATTAAAAGCTGTTCTTTCCATACTGGCATAAAATGTGTTAAAGCCTACAACCGGCGGGAAACGCCCTTTTTATATAATGAGACAGGGGTTGCCGATGCCACGAAACCCTTTGATAACCGATTAATTTAATAAGGAAGTAATTGAGAGGCCCTATGAAAATGAAATCAACCCTTTTTGTTTTGATGACACTTTCCATGGTGTGGTGTGCTCCGTCATACTCGAAGGCGGCTGAAGCAGAAAAGGTTTCCCTGCCCCTTGAGGAAGCCATCGCCATCGCCGTTAAAAACAACCCGGAGATAGCTGCGGCGCTCTTTAAAAAAGAGTCTTCCGACGCCATGGTCCGTGAGGCCAGATCGGGTTTTATACCTCAGGTTGACTTTGTCGAGACATTCAACCGGACAACAAACCCCATGTGGGCGTTTGGAGCCAAATTGAACCAGGAGAGCATCGGAACAGCAGATTTCAACCCGGAGACTCTCAATGACCCGGATGCTATCAACAATTATAATTCCGCCCTCATGGTCACCTGGCCGCTCTATGCGGGCGGAAAAATTTACACGGCTTTCAAACAGGCCGGAAAAAACAGGGAGGCGGATATGCTGATGGCGGACCGAACCCGCCAAATGGTGATCGCGAAAACAATCACCTTATATATGGGAATGAAACTGGCCCAGGAGAATCTATCCGTTGTCAATCACTCCCTTGAATCCGCAAAAGCCAACCTCAACATGGTGGCGTCGAGCTTCGGAAGCGGTTTTGCGGTCAAAAGCGACCTGCTGCGGGCCCAGGTAAGAATCGCGGACCTTGAACAGCAGAGGCTCCAAGCGGAAAGTCAAACGGAAATCGCTCAGGCGGCCCTGAACGCCATCATGGGAAGCCCTGACAATAACCCTCTCATCCTCACCTCTCCGTTTGAAAAATGCGGCCCCTTTTCCGGTGAGATCTCTCAATGGATCGATAAAGCCCTCTCAAACCGGCCCGATCTGAAGATGTTCCTGTGCCGCGAAGAGATGGCCAGACATGAGATCCGGATCGCGAAATCAGGCCACTATCCTAGCATTCACCTGAGGGGAGTTTATGAAAAAAACTCAGCGGATTTTGACCACCAAGAAGATAGTTACACGGTGGGCGCTGTCATGCAGATGAACCTTTTCAAAGGGTTCGGCATCGATTCAAAAATCCGAAACGCCACCGCCTCTTTAAGCCAGCTTCAAGAGCTCATGGACGGAATGAAACTGGGAATCCGGATGGAGGCCCGGGAAGCCTTTCTAGAAGCGGCGAGCAGCTGGCAGCGAATACAGGTTTCCCAGTCGGCGCTGAATCAGGCCGACGAAGGCTTGAGGATCGTTCAGAACCGCTATAAGACCGGTCTTTTGACCCTCGTGAGCCTGCTTGACGCCGAAGTCGCCAACCAACAGGCGAAAATGAGCCATAAAAAGGCCCTCCATGATTACAAGGTGGCCATGGCGAAATTAGCCCTCGCCGCCGGAACCATCGATGAAACCTTTAAATTTTAACTCCAAAACCCTATCAAATTCTTTATTTTCTGGAGGTTACGATGTTTAAAAAAACAAATATGTACATTATCTGTCTCCTTTTTTTTGCGGCGGTGTCGGGCTGTAAAGAGAAAATCGATCCGGGTGTCACGAAAAAAGCAACGATGAAAAGCGTAAAAGCCAGGGTGGCGGTCGCGTCAGTGAATCCGCAGGCTTCGTTATATGAGGCGGTCGGAACCGTCAGCGCCAGAACATCAAGCACCCTTTCCGGCAAACTCATGGGAACCGTCAAGGCCGTCAATGTGCGCGAAGGGGATTCGGTCAAAAAAGAGGATATCCTGATCGAAATAGATGAGCGTCAGGTCACCTCCCAACTGAAAAAAACAGAGGCGGGAGTGGCCGAGTCCAGGCGGGCGCTTACCTCTGCGGAGTCTTCCATGGATTCGGCGAAGGCGGGCGCGGCCCTCGCAAAAAGCACCTATGACCGGTACAAGACCCTTTTAAAGGAAGAGTCGGTCAGCCAGCAGGAATTTGAGGAGGTGGAGGCGAAACACCGGCAAGCCGCCGCGGCCCTTGCCCAAGCCGAGGCGATGGTTGAAGCCGCTAGAAACAGGGTAGAACAGGCATCCGCCGATCTCGAGGACGCAAATGTTAGAAAAAAAGACGCCACCATCCGGGCGCCGTATGATGGGAAGATAACCGAAAAAATGGTGGAGGTGGGAGATCTGGCCTCACCGGGAACCCCTTTTTTAACGATAGAACAGGAAGGCGCTTTCTGTGTTTCCCTGGTTGTTCCCGAACAGCACATCCGGTCGGTCACCCTTGGCCAGAAAGTGCAGGTGACCATTCCGTCGCTTCAGGAAAAAACCGTTGAGGGAACCGTGGGCCGCATCGATCCGGCCGCAGATCAGAAAAGCCGCTCCTTTCAGATTAAGGTCGCCCTTCCCGAAAGCGAGGCTTACAGCTCGGGGACATTCGCACGGGTTCAGCTGCCCGTGGGCGAGGCGGGCATGATGCGGGTGCCTTTAACCGCCATGGTCACCCAGGGTCAGCTCACCGGATATTATCTGGTGGACAAGAATCATATCGCCCATTTTCGCTTGATGCGTCCTGGCCGTATCTATGGAGACTCGGTCGAGGTGATTTCAGGGTTGAAAGCTGGCGATACCTATGTGGTTGATCCGCCGCCGGAAATTGAAAATGGCGTAACAGTGGAGGTCCCCCATGAGTAAAAAGGGTATCGCCGGCGCTTTCGCCGAGTATTTCATAGACTCAAAGCTGACGCCCCTCATCATCATCGCCTCCATTTTACTGGGAATCGCGGCGGTGATCGCCCTTCCAAGGGAAGAAGAGCCCCAGATTATCGTTCCCATGGTGGATGTATTCGTACAGATGCCCGGCGCGAGCGCAAAGGAAGTGGAACAGCGGATCACATCGCCCATGGAAAAACTCCTATGGGAAATCCCTGGGGTTGAATATGTATACTCCACCTCGAGTCCGGGCGTTTCCATGGCCATTGTACGGTTTTATGTGGGTCAGAACGAGGAGGAGGCGATTGTGCGCCTGCAATCCAAACTCATGGCCAACTACGACCGGATTCCCTGGGCCGCCTCCCCGCCTCTGATCAAACCCCGCTACATTGATGATGTGCCCATTCTCGCATTGACCTTCTGGGGCGATGATTTCGACCACTACTCCCTGAGGCGCGTCGCCGCCGAGGTCGAAACCCTTATCAAACGGGAAAATAATGTGTCGATCACGACCCTGATTGGAGGCGAACCCCGGCGGGTTCTGATCCACTTCGATCCGGTGCGGCTCTCCGCCTTTGGACTCGATCTGGAGCAGGTAGCCCAGATGGTTCAGGGCGCGAACCAGGAAGCCCAGGCCGGCTCATTCCCCTCTTCGGAGGGCCAAACGATCCTCCACATCGGCGGTTTTCTGAAAAACAAAGAGGAGGTCGAGGCGGTGGTCGTGGGGATTTCCAATAACAGGCCTGTATACCTTCGGGATGTGGCGACCGTGAGCGACGGTCCGGGAGATCCCAGCCAGTATCTCTTTTTCGGCGCGGGGCCTGCCGGAAAAGAGGCCGGCATCCATACGGAAGCCGCCCGCTCCACTCTCTATCCGGCGGTGACCCTCACCATCGCCAAACGCAAAGGGACCAACGCCATCACGGTGGCTGAGAATATCCTGAAGCGGGTGGAGGACGCCAAAGGGAAAATCATACCGGACAACCTGAACATGACCATCACCCGGCACTATGGGGAAACCGCCAAGGAAAAATCCAATGAACTTCTCTACCATATGGCCATCGCCATCGTATCCGTGACCCTGTTGATCTGGCTCACCCTTGGGAAGAGAGAGTCCGGCGTGGTGGCGCTCGCCATTCCTGTAACGCTTGCCCTCACCCTGACCGTATTCTTCCTCTATGGATACACGTTAAACCGCATCACCCTCTTCGCCTTGATATTCTCCATCGGTATTCTCGTGGACGACGCCATCGTGATTGTTGAAAACATCGTGCGTCACTTCAGGCTGCCCGCAAATAAAGAGCGACCCCTGATCGCCGTGGCCGTCGAAGCGGTGGATGAGGTGGGAAACCCTACGATTCTTGCAACGCTTACCGTAATCTTCGCCATTTTGCCCATGGCGTTCGTGGGGGGGCTCATGGGACCCTATATGCGGCCCATCCCTGTGGGCGCATCCGCGGCCATGATCTTTTCACTGATCGTGGCTTTCATCATAACACCCTGGGCATCGGTCCGGCTGATCAAACATAAAGAGGGCCCCCACGACGCGGCTGGCCATGAAACGGAAGACTGGAGCACCCGGCTATACAGAAAGGCCATGTGGCGCCTCTTGAAAAAAACCGGTCCCCGGTGGATCTTTCTCTTGGGTGTTGTGGGACTACTTTTATTGGCCTGCCTCATGGTGGGAATCGGCCTGGTGAAGGTAAAGATGCTGCCCTTTGACAACAAAAGCGAATTTCAGGTGATCATCGACATGCCCGAACGCGCGACCCTTGAGGAAACTTCAGCCGCAGCCATCGAGATGGGCGAATATCTCGCCACCGTCAATGAAGTGACCGATTATGAAATTCACGTTGGCACATCCGGGCCCTTTAATTTCAACGGTCTTGTCCGCCACTACTATCTGAGACAGGGACACAACATGGCCGATATCCAGGTAAACCTGGCCGGGAAACACTTGAGAAAAGAGCAGAGCCATGATATCGCCAAACGGGTTCGCCAACCGCTGACGGAGATTGCGGGCAGGTACAACGCCCGTGTCAAGGTGGCGGAGGTGCCGCCAGGGCCGCCGGTTCTTTCAACCCTCGTGGCTGAAATCTATGGGCCCGATTATGACCGTCAGCGGGAGGTTGCAAGAGAGATCATGAAGGTGTTTGAAGAGACGCCGGGCGTCGTGGATGTGGATTGGTACATGGAAGAGGAACAGCCCCAATACCATTTTGAAGTGGATAAGGAGAAGGCGGCCCTTCATGGCATCAGCGTCTTCAAAATCGCAAGCACCCTCGAACTCGCCATTAAAGGAAGACCGGTGGGCCTCCTTCACCAGCCCAAGGAAAAAGAGGATGTGCCGATTATCTTACAGCTCCCGGTTCCGGCCCGGGCCGGTATCAAACGGCTTGAATCCATTAAAATCGGAGCGGCGGACGGGAGCCTGGTTCCCCTCTCTTCCCTGGTCAAAACCGTTAAGACCCAAAACGAAAAGAGCATCTATCACAAAAACCTGATGCCGGTCGTCTATGTCATCGCCGATGTGGCGGGCGTCAAGGAGAGTCCTGTCTATGCCATCCTGGAGATGCAGAAAAAGATCGACGCCATCATTCTGCCCGAAGGATATAAAATTGACCAGCATACCGCCTCTCTTCCCAAAAGCGACCGGAAATTATCACTCAAATGGGACGGGGAGTGGCACATCACCTACGAAGTTTTCAGGGATATGGGAATCGCATTCGCCGTGGTTCTGGTGCTGATTTTTGTTCTCGTGGTGGGATGGTTCCACTCTTTTACAACACCCTTGACGATCATGATGGCGATTCCCTTTTCCCTGATCGGCATTCTTCCGGCCCACTTTCTCGCGGACGCTTTTTTTACCGCGACCTCAATGATCGGATTCATCGCCGGAGCGGGAATTGTGGTAAGAAACTCCATCATTCTGGTCGATTTCATCGAGTTGAGATTAAAGGAGGGGATGCCTCTTGATGAGGCGGTGGTGGATGCCGGAGCGGTACGATTCAGACCCATGATGCTCACGGCCGCCGCCGTTGTCGTGGGCGCGTCGGTGATTCTGTTCGATCCAATTTTCCAGGGGCTCGCCATATCTCTCATGGCGGGCGAGATCGCCTCTTTATTTTTTTCACGAATGACCGTTCCTATCCTCTATTACATGGAGAAACGATGGGAACAGAAACATGGGAGTCACTGATTTGTCTAAAATGGAATTGGTTCTATACCGCTTTTTTGACCGCATTATCCTGGGCTTCCCCAAAACGGTCATCCTATGCCTGGTAGTTGCGATTGCGCTTCTCGGGTACCACGCCAAGGATTTTAAAATAGACGCTTCATCGGATACGTTGATCAAGCAGAGCGACGAAGCGTTCCGCTATGCGAGAAAGACCTATGCCCGGTTCGGGGGCGGCGATTT
>JAGVHJ010000332.1 GCA_020056645.1 Desulfobacterales bacterium | reverse complement strand
TCCTATTCGGTTTCCGTCCGGAATCTGACCCGGCGCTTCAACCATTTCGTTGCGGTGGACGCCATCTCGTTCGATGTGAAGGAGGGAGAGATCTTTGGCTTCCTGGGCGCGAACGGTGCGGGGAAGACAACCACCATCCGGATGCTCACGGGACTTCTCGCCCCCTCCTCCGGAGAGGGGCATGTGGGGGGATTCGATATCAACACGGAGTATGAAAAAATTAAAACCCGCATCGGCTACATGTCCCAGAGGTTTTCTCTTTACGATGATCTCACCGCCTCTGAAAATCTCTATTTTTTTGGCGGGATTTACGGCCTGTCCGCAGAGAGGGTCCGCGCCCGGATTCTTGCGCTCGATTCATCCCTTCATTTGACGGAAATGTCCCGGACCCTGACCCGTTCCCTTCCCCTGGGTTTCAAGCAGCGGCTGGCCTTGGCCTGCGCGATTCTTCATGAGCCGCCCATTCTTTTTCTGGACGAGCCCACGGGTGGCGTTGACCCGATCGCCCGGAGATATTTCTGGGATTTGATTTCAGGCATCGCCTCCCAAGGCACAACCGTATTCGTCACCA
The DNA here is from genome assembly GCA_020056645.1 of Desulfobacterales bacterium. Taxonomy (GTDB): domain Bacteria; phylum Desulfobacterota; class Desulfobacteria; order Desulfobacterales; family JAHIVH01; genus JAHIVH01. Next base: position 8,285 of record JAGVHJ010000332.1, on the reverse strand, counting down.
CCCACTACATGGATGAGGCCGAGTATTGCCACCGGCTCTCGATTATGGACAAGGGCCGTATTGTCGAGCTTGATTCGCCCGCGGCCCTTAAGAAAAAGTACGCACAGGTCTCGATCGAAGATATTTTCATCTCCCTCGTGGACCGGTAAATGTCAAATAAAAGGAGCCTGTAGCAATGATCGATACACGGATTCTCCCCCTGATCAGGAAAGAGTTCATCCATATCCGGCGGGACCCCCGCTCCCTCATAATCCTGCTCCTCATGCCGCTTTGCATGATGATCATCTTCGGGTACGCCATCAATATGGACCTGAAACATATCCGGATAGCCGTGTGCGATCTGAACGGCTCGCCCTCGAGCCGGGAGCTGATAGAGACCCTCCGTCTGAGTCCCTATTTTAAGATAGTGACCTATTTCAGCAATCCCCACGATACGGAAGCCCTTTTCCGGAAACGCCTGGTCCGGGCCGTCATCATCATCCCCCAGGATTTCGACAAACGGCATGTAAACAACAGGGTGGCCGCCATCGGTGTCGTCACCGATGGAACAGACGCCAACAGCGCCACCCTGGTTCAGAACTATCTGGAGGGACTCTTTATGGAAAGATCCCTCTCTGCGGCGACCGGCGGCAAGGGAGCGCCAGTGGCCATCAAGGCCCGGATGCTCTACAACCCGGACATGATATCCTCCCATTTTATCGTGCCCGGCATTGTGGCGATTCTTCTGATCATGATCGGCGCGCTCCTGACATCGGTGACGATCGCCCGTGAAAAAGAGACCGGCACCATGGAGCAGATCCTTGTAAGCCCCATCCGGCCCTACGAGGTCGTGATCGGAAAAGCGATTCCCTATCTGGCGCTCTCTTTCGTCATTTCGGTTATTATCCTCTTTTTGGGCCATCTGTGGTTCGATGTGCCCATGCTGGGGAGCTGGAGCCTCCTTCTGCTTTTTTGTGTGTTTTATATTTTCACCTCCCTCGCCATCGGGCTTCTCATCTCGACGGCTGTTGCGACCCAGCAGGTGGCCATGATGCTCTCTCTGGTGCTGACCATGCTTCCTTCGGTAATGCTTTCGGGATTTGTTTTTCCGGTGGCCTCCATGCCAAAACCTCTTCAGGTGTTGAGCCAGGTGATTCCGGCCACCCACTTCCTGAAAATCATCCGGGGCATCATGCTCAAGGGAAACGGGATTCTTGAACTCTTTCCGTCGGTTCTGGCCATGAGCCTGGTAGGACTCTTTTTTATATTTCTCGCGGTCAAACGGTTTAAGTTAAAACTCACCTGAATCGAAACGGAGAAACACCATGGGCAAAATTTTTCATCTGGTCAAAAAAGAGTTGCGGCAGGTCATGCGCGATCCCAACATGCTTCGGGTGATTTTTGTGGTCCCCATGATCCAGCTCATGGTCCTGGGATACGCCATCACCACGGATATCAAGAATCTCGACATCCTGATCTGTGATCTGGACCGTTCCGAAGCTAGCAGGGATCTGAAAGAACGTTTTTTACAAGGCGACTACTTCATCGTTAAGGATTCTCCTTGCCAGGCCGGGAGTGTGGAAAAAGCCCTTTTCAGGGGAGAGGCGATTCTCGCCCTTGTTATTCCAGAGCACTTCGGAAGAGACCTGGAAACCTTGAGAAAGCCTGAACTTCAGGTGCTGCTTGATGGCCAGAACTCCAACACCAGCGCCGTTGCCCTGGGATATCTGAACCGGATTTTTCTCCAGTTCATGCAGGAGCGTCTCTCTCAAACAATGGCCGGACCGGGCCCAGGAGGCCTCAGAAGATCCATCCACTTTGTCCAACCCATGACACGAACTTGGTACAATCCTGAATTAAAGAGCGTCTACTACATGATCCCCGGAATCATATCGATTCTTCTGACCATTATCACCATGCTATTGACGAGTCTCGCCATCGTTAAGGAGCGGGAGATCGGAACCCTGGAACAGCTGATGGTCGCGCCGATCTCACCGGGACAGATCATCGCGGGGAAGACCCTTCCCTTCGCCTTGCTCGGGATGATCGAGATGAGCGTGGCAATGACATTCGGCATTCTCTGGTTCGGAATCCCCGTTTCAGGAAGCCTCCTCCTCCTGGCCCTGCTTGCGGTCATATTTATTTTAACCGCTCTGGGACTGGGTATTTTGATTTCGACCCTTGTGAACACCCAGCAGCAGGCCCTCTTCATGTCCTGGTTCTTTCTCGTTACCTTTATCTTATTGAGCGGATTCTTCTATCCCATTGAAAACATGCCCGAGTGGGTCAAGGTTATCACCCTGGTTAATCCGTTGCGCTATTTTATCGAGATTTTGAGAGAGTTGTTTCTGAAAGGCGCGGATCTGAAGGTGCTCTGGCCCGAACTTCTATCGCTCTTAGGGATCGGTGGAACCATTTTCCCCTTGGCCCTTCTGCGTTTCCATAAACGCTCTTCCTAATACCGATGTAACGATTCAGTATGGCGTTTAGTGGCAAAAAGCCAAGAAGCTCCCGAAAACAATAGGGAACGAACAAAACGGGCTTTTCGCCATCTTGATGAATAGCTGCTGAATAGTTACTACCGATATTGTAAAGAATTGATATTGTGTGGTAATATCCTGTGGACATGAACAAGCACCTGCTGATATGATACTACCGATTGAATGGCTAACGGGATTATATGGGGAGCTTACATGAGAATTGCCGTCATTTCAGATATTCACAGCAACAAGGATGCGTTTTCCGCCGTACTGAAAGATATCGACGCTTCCCATGTCGACGGAATCGTGAGTCTTGGGGATAATATCGGCTATGGCCCGGAGCCGGAAGCTGTTGTCCATATGCTTCGGGAGCGGGAAATCCCGAGTGTGCTCGGCAATCATGAACTCGCCCTTAAAGATGGTTCCTGTTTAAAGTGGTTTAATCCTTCGGCCCGTGAGGCCCTGGAAAAAAATATATCATTGCTCTCCACCGAATCGCTTCTCTATCTGAATCGGCTTCAGCCCTTTTTTCAGATCGGCCGTTTTTATTATGTGCATGGATTCCCGCCCGCCTCCCAGACCATCTATTTTTTACAGGTAGAGGAGGCCGCCATGGTGAAGGCGATCGATGGAATGCGGTCGGATATCTGCTTTGTCGGACACACCCATGATTTCAATATGGCGTTTATCGATCGGTCGGTTCTCATACGAAGGCCCCTGGATCATCGTCTCGTAACGCTCGACCGGCGTTTGAAATACATGGTGAACGTGGGGAGTGTGGGCCAGCCCAGGGGCATCGATAAACGGGCCCAATATGCGATTATGGATGACGAGACTCATACGCTTGATGTCCGGTTTGTGGATTACGACCCGCAAGAAACCGTTCAAAAGATAGTTATGGGGGGGATTCCCTATCGGTATGCCCAGTCTCTTCTGCCGTGCGGCGCCGATGGCGCGCAAAAGTAGATCCCTATCGTTTCACAACCAGCTTCTGGCCGGGGACGATGACTGCTTCAGGTTTCAGCTTGTTCATTTTTTGCAGCTTCTCCACGGTGAGGCCATGCTTCTTGCTGATGCTGTAATAGGTGTCCCCTTTTTTTACCGTATGATAGACGAGTTTCGCCTGCGCGGATTTCTTTTTTGGTTTGGGGGCGGCCACTATCGCCGGCGCTTCGTCCTTGACCGGCCGGGAGACCTCTTCTTTGACGGGAAGCGATTCGGCTACGGGCTGGGGTGGTTTGTTGACTGGCATGTCGTCGAGCCGTTTTTCAACGACGTTCAACCGGAGAGAGAGGGTCGCCTCAGCACGGTCCAGGCGGCTTGAGATATCGGCTGTATTCATTCCATCACCGGATGGGATCGCGCCCTGGGATTCGAGCTGATTGATCTTTTGTTCCAGCGTATCGAGGCGTGCCGTCAGCTTCTCCACCATGTCGTCATCCGCTGTCCCACCGGACATCACGCTCAATCCCATATAAATTCCTACAAAGGCCACCAGGCCTATTCCCAGGAGAACAAACGGCATTTCAATCTTGCCGAATAGACCCGATGAAAGCGCTTTATTTTTTAGATTGGGTGTGAACGGTTTTCGTTTGGGCAAGGGGTAATCGTTATCCGGGTTGATTTTAATATTCGCCGTATCAAAATCGTGCTTGTCGTTCATGCGTTTTCCTCCAGGGCGTCAACCGATGAGCATCTGTTTTTTAATAAGGAAATGATTTTACCGATCCTTTTTATTGAAAAAACTTTATCCGGTATGTTTCAAAAAAGAGTCCTATACCTGTTTTCTCTCTGTTGCAAGGGAGAAATGATGGTTTTTATCACTATCAGGAGGTTCGGTGGAGATCGGGGTTTTATATTTGACGCCCCTTCCTAAAGGATGTAAGTATGGGAATATCCGGGCGGCATCACAGGGATATTACTCCAGTAAGAGGCCGGCCCCATTCACTACGGAATGGGAGAATGCTAACCGGTCAGGCTAGCGAAGAGGAACACTCTCGGGTTCCGTATCGTCAAGACAACAAGAGAATAAAGGCTTATCAATTAAAATGGCACAGCATACCCATGAATTTGTGGAAAACTACGACGGGATCGGCGCGTTTGGCTGGGATCGGAACACAGATGAAGAGACCATCATGTTCTATCTTCAGAAATTTTCAGACGACGCGCTTCTGAAAATAGTTGTGAACCGGATGACAGACACGGAGCTTGAGGAGATCTACACCCTTATCAACCGGCTGTTGAAGACCCACCTGACCGAGACCGAGTATCACACCCGGTTTCTCAAAGATGGCACTCACCAGGAATAGGAATAGCGCTCTTACGGGAAATAAGGAAGGACGATGTCAGGAAACGCCACGGTCGAAGCGGTCGAATACGAATTGGCTCCCCAGGTGATCACATCCAAGGAAATCGAAGAAGAGATTCGTGAAACCATGGAACGGTTGCGCCTGCCCATGGGGCTTCTCTCCATGCTGACCGGTATTCGTGAAAGACGGGTATGGGAAGAGGGGGCGCAGCCGAGCGATGTGGCCACCAGGGCCGCAAAAAAAGTGATCGCCGCATCTGGAATAGATCCGGCTGAGATCGGATGCATTATCAACACCTCCGTGTGCAGGGACTATATCGAGCCCTCCGTCGCCTGCCTGGTCCATGGAAATTTGAAACTCTCCTCACAATGCCTTAATTTCGATATCAGTAACGCATGTCTGGGCTTTGTGAACGCCATCCATATCATGATGATGATGATCGAGTCGGGCCAGATCAGGTACGGTCTCATCGTTGACGGCGAGGGGTCGGGGGAGATCCTCCGGGCCACCATCGACCGGTTGAAAAGTCCATTGGCCACCATGGATGTCTACCGGGAGAATTTCGCGAGCCTCACCCTGGGCAGCGGGGCCGTTGCCATGATCATGGGCCGTAAGGACTACAGCAGTAGCGGTCACACGGTCAACGGTATCGTGACCCTTTCGGACACCCGGTATAACCGGCTCTGTGTGGGCCAGCGGGATTTCATGAAGGCGGACGCCTCGGAGATCATGAATCAGGGCGTCAAGCTGGCGAAAAAGACCTGGGACTATGCTCAGACCCTCCTACCGTTATGGCATGACGATGCCATCGATATTTATATCCCCCATCAGGTCAGCGCCAAAAACATCCACCTCTTGAACAAGACCCTTGGCATCACACCGGGAAAACACCATTTAAATTTCATGACCCAGGGAAACATGGGGCCCGCCGCGGTGCCCGTGACCCTGAGGATGGCCGAAGAAGAGGGCCGTATCCGGTCCGGAGACCATGTGGCCCTCTTGGGCATCGGAAGCGGCCTCAACTGCTCAATGATGAGCATTACCTGGTAGGAGAAAACGGAACACCTCCATGGCGGTTTCACCTCAATTCAAACAGCGGTTTCTTACGATTTACCGGATCTTCATTCCTCTTTTCGGTATTTTGGTGGGCATGGTGAAGGTCGTGGGCGTCAAGGGCGAAGTGGCGCTTTTCCACGCCTTCGGCGTCTCTGACCTTTTTCGCGTGATCTTCGGCCTAATCCAGGCAGGCGGCGCACTCATGCTTTTTTCTAAAAAATTCCTCCGGCCCGGTGTCTATATCTGTATCGCGACCCTTTGCGCGGCATTCGGCCTCATGGTATGGAACGGTATTTTCAATGTCCTTCCGATTCCCGTTGTGGGTATAGCGATGTTATGGGCTTACCTGAAGATTTTTTCCTGAAGAGACCGCCCCGTGCTGCCTTACATATTCATACATGACAATGGCGGCCACGTTGCTCACGTTCAGGCTCTCCACCTGGCCATACTGGGGAATATGGACCGGTTTGATTTGATTAAATTTTTCCAGGTTGACGCTCAACCCCTCCTTTTCGTTTCCGAAGATGAACGCGCTTTTTCGGGGCATGGCGAGGGAGTAGAGGGAAGAGCCTCCCGAGGAGTCCAGGGTAAAGAGGGAGAACCCCTGATGGATGAGGGCATGGTAGCTCTCGTCAAAATCCACGAAAAATTTGGCGGGCACATATTTGAAAGAGCCCTTGGCGGGGGCCGGATCAAAAAATTCGGTGGCGATCACATGGACCTCCTGGACGCCGAAGGCCTCCGCGCTCCTGAAGATCTTTCCGATGTTGAAGAGAGGGCTCAGGTTGTCAAGCACGATAATTATCTCGTTGACGCCAGGCTTCGCTATAAGATTCCGCCGTTGCTGCTTGATGAAGCGACGGACAATATATTTCCGCTCTTTTTCAATGGTTCTTCGGAGCTCTCTGATTCCCATGGCGCGCCTGTTTTTCTGGGGGGTGAATGATTTCTCTGACGATCCATGAAGCCCCTCTCAGGATGACAGCAAAAAAACCTATAGTAAAAGCCATGGCCAGTGTCAAATGAAATGCTTTTTGGGATATTCTTGCGGTGATCATCGTTTCGATCAATCTGCATAACCCGGCATTTTTGTAACTGTTCAGTCTGGCCTTGCTTTAGACGTAAAAAGGCCATTTTGTGCGGAACGAACAAAACGGACGTTTCACCATCTTGATGAATGGGGGCTGAATAGTTACGTGGGGGATTCCTTGCACGCGTATCAACTTTCAAAACGTGGGAACGCTTTGCGGGTGATGGCGGAAGCGGTCAGGTGGGGCAAGCGCGGCGCGCGAATCAATACGATTAGTCCGGGGATTATTATCACACCATTCGCAAAAGATGAGCTAACCGGGCCTCGGGGAGAAGGTTGCCGTCGCATGATTGAGCTTTGCCCCGTGGGGAGAGCGGGCACCTCTGATGAAGTCGCCAATGTGGCGGCCCTTCTCATGGGGCCGGAGGGTGCTTTTATCACGGGAAGCGATTTTCTGATGGATGGAGGCGTTACCGCTTCCTATTTTTTTGGTGAGCTTGCTCCGTGAGGCGCAGCTATCGTGAAAACCAATATCTTTTGCAAAGGCAAGAGATCGGTGAGTTACATGCGATTACCCCACCCGAGAAGATAATTGCAAAATAGAGGGTGGCGCCGGATACGATCAAACGTTATTTTGGTATCAAAGCCATAAACGTAAGACTTACATAAATTTTAAGTAAATTCATATTGTAAAGCCTCCGAATTTACCCTCCGGGGGCCAGATTTTAAAAATCTGGACAAATGGGTTTGGGTTCCTGGTTACGAGGCAGAGCCTCGTAACGAGAAGCGACCTTACTCTCTTTTATGTTGCAATTATCTTCTCGGACAGGCGGCATGCGAATTGAGCCGAATGGTTCTTTGACAAAATCAGGAAAACTATACTATAGTGGCGCCATTAAAATGGATCAAATTTCAACTTTTTATCGATCATCCGTTGATGCGTGACAAAAAAACCGGAGAAGGCTTCACCGTGAAACTCCTTAAAATTTTTCTCATTGGTCTTTTCTTCTTGACCTGCTGCATGGCGTTACTGGGGATCGCCCTCGACCATTACGCCCATACCCCTCTGAAAAGAGAGGCTGAAGAAAAAATTTTCACGATCCTCAAAGGGCAAAGCCTGGGGGAGACGGCGCAGAATCTTGCCCATTTGGGCTTGGTCAAACACCCTCCGCTATTTCTCCTGATCGCCCGGATTAAAAAAAGCGATAAACAGATCCGGGCCGGCGAATACCTGCTCTCGCCCCATATGAGCCCCGTTGAAATTCTTTCCGTGTTCACGAGCGGCCATATGTTTCTTCGAAAGCTCACCATCCCCGAAGGCTATTCGATGACACAGATCGCGGCGGCGGTGGCGCAATCGGATCTGGGATCATCCACCGCATTTCTCCAGGCGGCGAGAGAGACCCAATTTCTCCAAAGTATGAGGGTTCC
>JAGVHJ010000084.1 GCA_020056645.1 Desulfobacterales bacterium | reverse complement strand
GAACTTCTATGGCGAGGTGGGGTTGTCTTCGTTTCATGGGTTTGAAAACGCAATTCTGCAAGAGGATAGGAAGAGATTGGACCTGATTCTAAAGGAGATGAAAGAGGGAAAAATATCTTTGAAGTAAAGATTTGAGTAACGATTCAACACCTACTATAATACCCGAACGAAAATCAGGATTTTTTTCCAAGTTCAAGGAAGGTGAAAATTTTAACCGCAGGAATACATGGAAGTATTTCGAGGATTAAAATTTGAGCCTGACGCGGAAAACGGGAAAAAGAGGGGTTTCGTTCAGGCACTACTATAAATTAAAAGACCGCTTCATCTATGCATCGAATGATATCCCTGACGATTTCCCTCTCTATTCCGGCCCTCTCCCTGTTTCTCTCGTTTGCTGGGGCCGCGCTTCTCATCACCCTCTCCGGTCAGGACCCCATGCTCGCCTTTTCCGGCCTGTTTCAAGGGGCCGTGGGAGATCTGGAGGCGGTATCCCGGACCCTTGAAAAGGCCACGCCGCTCATATGGAACGGACTTGCGCTCACCCTGGCCTTTAAGGCAGGCCTTTTCAACATCGGCGTTCAGGGACAATTTCTCCTGGGCGCGATTTCCGCTGCGGCCATAGGGGCCTTGGCATGTAACCTTCCAGGCCCGCTCCATCTGGCCGCGGCCATCGTGGGGGGCGTTCTGGCAGGCGCAATTTATGGAATGCTCCAGGGCGCGTTGAAGGCCTACCGGGGCGCTCACGAAGTTATCACGGGGATCATGTTCAATTATATCGCCATCAATCTGACCGACTACCTCACGAAGGGACCCTTCATGGACAGGGAGGCAGGTAATCTGATACCCAGAACCCCAATGGTGGTGGATGCGTGCCGGATTCCCGACATGGTTTCCTTTCCATCGGGATTTTTTATCGCGACGCTTTTCTCCGTAGGCCTCTTTTTTTTTATGGAGCTTACCGTGAAAGGGTTCGAAATAAGAGCCGTGGGTGAGGGCGCCCCTGCGGCCCGGTCCGCTGCGGGTATACGAATTCCTTTTATAACGATCCTTGTCATGATCCTGAGTGGCGCTCTTGCGGGAATCGGAGGGGCCATGGAGAGCCTGGGAGTTACCGGCCGGTTTCAACCAGGGTTCAATCCAGGTTTGGGATTCGAGGGAATCACCATCGCCCTTCTTGCCAGGGCCAATCCCATGGGCGTGATTCCCGCGTCCCTTCTTCTGGGGGGCATGAAAGCCGGGGCGGGCGCGATGCAGTTCGCATCCGATGTACCGACAGAGATGATCGACATGATGGTTTCCATGATTCTTTTATGTGTGGCGGCTGAGAAACTCACGGCTTTTTTATTTCCATTCAGGAACCCCCGTCAAAACGGTCTCTCCCTAAGTGGGGGGTGGGGGGCCGGACGATGAGGGCGTTGGGGAGGAAAAGCCTTGGGGCCGGTCTCGCTATCGCTCTCGTTGTTTGTGTGGTCATCTGTCATGGGCTGAGCCCGGAGTTGACGATAGCCATTTTGACATCGGCCATCCGGCAGTCGACGCCCTTAATTCTCGGGGCATTGTGCGGGCTGATTGGGGAACGGTCAGGCGTGATCAATATCGGCATCGAGGGGCAGATGCTCTTTTCAGCCTTTATGGGATTCTGGGTGGCAAGTGTTACCGGAAACCTGTATGGGGGGCTTTTCGCCGGGATCGGGGCCGGCGTTATCCTGGGAGGATGCATGGGCTTCATGGTCCTTTCCCTTCAGATGGACCAGATTATCGCGGGGGCGGTGATCAACGTGGCCGCCATCGGCGTGACCGGTTATTTTTATCCAACAGGGCTCTCCCTTCCTGAAAAGCTGTCAGCCGTTCATTTTCCGGTTTTGTCTGACGCGCCCTTTTGGGGGCCACTTTTTTTTCGCCATCCCCCTATTACCCTTTCAGTAATGATTTTGGCTCTCTTTTTTCAGTTCCTGCTTTTCCGATCAACCTGGGGACTTCACACCCGCGCCGCAGGCGAACATCCAAGAGCCGCAGAAACGATGGGCCTGAACGTTATCTGGATTCGTTATTCACGACTCCTGACCGGCGGCGCGCTGGCGGGGCTCGCCGGCGTTTTCCTCTCCCTTGAGGCCGTGGGATCTTTTGAGAGAAACATGGTGAATGGCCGGGGATTTATCGCCCTGGCCGTGATGATATTCGGCCGGTGGAACCCGATTGGATCATGGGGTGCGGCCCTTTTCTTCGCCCTCGTATCCGCCCTTCAGACCCAGCTTCAGTTCAGCGAATTCATATCCATTCCCCATCAGTTCACGGGAATGCTGCCATACCTGATGACCGTGATCGTGATAGCCCTCTCCATGAAACGAAACCGGCCGCCCGAGGCGCTGGGTATCCCCTATAAAACAGAGTGAACCGATGGATCAAACGCCCTTCCTTGAATTGAAACAGGTGAGCAAACGTTTTGCCGGAGTTCTCGCAAACGATGGGATCGATCTCTCTTTTTATCCTGGGGAGATCCATTCGATTCTGGGAGAAAACGGGGCCGGAAAATCCACATTGATGAACCTGATCGCCGGGCTCATGAGGCCGGATGGGGGGGAAATATTACTAAAAAGAGAGACAGTTGTTTTTAGAAACCCCAGGGAGGCCATGCAACATGGAATCGGCATGGTGCATCAGCATTTTATGCTGATCAACGCGTTTACAGTCATGGAAAACGTGATTTTAGGAGATGAACCCCGGAGATGGGGCCTGATCAAAATGGCCCAGGGGCGGGAAAGGGTTAAGGCGCTTTGCGGACGATATGGGTTTAAGGTTCATCCCGATGACCGGGTCTCAACCCTTTCCGTGGGTGTGAAACAGCAGGTCGAAATCATGAAAACCCTCTACCGGAGCGCCTCTCTCCTGATTCTGGACGAGCCCACCGCTCTCCTCACACCCTCCGAAACCGGGCGGCTCTTTGAGATGATGCGATCCCTCTCAGCGGCAGGGGTCTCGGTGATTTTTATTACCCATAAGCTAAAAGAGGTCATGGCTGTTTCAGACAGAATCACGGTGATGCGGCGGGGCAGGGTGGTGGCCCACTCTCTTGCCGCCGCGACAGATGAAGAGAAGCTCATCTCTTTTCTGATCGGCGGAGTTCCGGAAGAAAAGAGTTGCGAAAGAGCTTCTTTTCCGGAATCGCCCTTTTTTGAAATCCGGAACCTTGACCTTGTTAACGAAGATGGGACGGCCAGTGTTCAAAATATGTCGTTTAAGCTCCGCAAGGGCGAGATTCTGGGGATTGCGGGCGTGCAGGGAAATGGTCAG
>JAGVHJ010000114.1 GCA_020056645.1 Desulfobacterales bacterium | reverse complement strand
TCCGCAAGATCGGCGGCTTTGATGACTTGTTGATACCATAGGGGATAATCTTCTTCCCGTGTGGGTGAGATGGCGTTTATTTCCTGTTTTGTCATGGTTTCCTCTTAACGTTTCAGTTTGGGGGTCAGGATGATGGCGTTTCTTCGAGCGCCCGGATCTCTTCCTTCAATATCTCTACCAGTTTCTCCTGGGGAAATTTTTTAACGACAGCCCCCTTTTTAAAAAGGATGCCCACGCCGTTGCCGCCGGCAATGCCGACATCCGCTTCTCTTGCCTCTCCGGGGCCGTTCACCACGCATCCCATGATGGCGACCTTGATGGGGGTTTTGATGGTTAATAAAAAAGGGTCTATCTCTTCCACGATGTGAAAAAGATCAATGTCGCATCGGCCGCAGGTGGGGCAGGAGATCAGCTCCGGGCCATGGCGTCTCAAGCCCAGCGCCTTTAATATTTCATACCCCACGCGCACCTCGTTGACCGGATCACTGGTGAGCGAGATCCGGAGGGTGTCGCCGATGCCTTCGGAGAGGAGCATGCCGACCCCCAGGGAGGATTTGACGATTCCTGGAAAGAGCGTTCCCGCCTCGGTCACCCCCAGATGGAGGGGAAAATCAACCTTTTCGGAGAGAAGCCGGTAGGCCTCGATGGTTCTTGGAACATCGGAGGCTTTGAGGGATATTTTAATGTTGTAAAATTCGTTCGATGTGAGCAGATCGATATGTCTCAGGGCGCTCTCCACCATGGCGGGCGCGGTGACTCCGTGGTGCCGGTCCAGGATATCCTGCTCCAGCGAGCCCGCGTTTACGCCGATTCGGATGGGAATTCCAAAATCGTTGGCGCACTCGACCACCTGTTTGATTTTATCGGCGCCACCAATGTTTCCGGGGTTGATTCTCAATGCATCCGCCCCATTCTGGGCGGAAAGAATGGCCAGGCGATGGTCGAAGTGAATGTCGGCCACCAGGGGGATGGCGATCTCTTTCTGGATGGCGGAAATGGCCAGGGCCGCCTCTTTGTCCGGCACGGCCACACGGATGATCTCGCACCCGGCCTCTTCGAGTTTTTTGATCTGGGCCACGGTTTTCGGAACATCCTGGGTATGGGTGCTGGTCATGGATTGAACGGCCACGGGGGCGAACCCACCGATTTTGACACAGCCGATGGATATCTGGCGTGTTTTTTTTCTATTTTCAGTAAATGATAGCGGCATTTTTGTTACGCCTGTTCTACATCGTTAATTTATTAAGGGCATACCATTTTTATTTCTTGATCGTTTTTCAAGAAAGTTATTAAGTTAACAAACCGTTTTTATTTGTTCAAGCAAATAGAGATGGGGTAAAAGGAAAAAGAAGCGGTATAGGCCATTTGTGGATGAAGAAGGAGTTTGAAGATGTCGTTTAGGGCAAAAGAGAAAAAACATGGGATTCATATGATATTTGATCAAACGATAGAGACCGAAATATTAAAAACCGCCCAGGATGGGCTTCTCTCCTGCGCCCAGTGTTTCGGCCTCTCCGAAAAATTGGGTATTTCCAAAGAGGCCGTGGGTCAATTCGCGGATCATCACCACATCCGCCTGGTCGATTGCCGGCTTGGACTTTTCGGCCACGGACCCGGAAAGAAGAAGCGGGTCCAGGCCCTTGATCCGCTCCCCGGTGAGTTAAAAACGCAGATTCTCAACTCCCTTGACAACGGGAAATTGAGCTGTGAATCCGCCTGGGAAATATCACGGCGCATGAAGATTCCTAAAATGGAGGTCAGCGGCGCCTGCGAGGCCATGGCCATACGGGTAAAAACATGTCAGATCGGCGCGTTTTGAAAATCGGCCAGGGGTGTTTCCATACGGATCGCCCCATGCCTAAGATGATAGGTAAAGAGATGAAGCAGATGATCGGGATGATGGTTTTTATTTATGGTGTGGTGGTTTTCCCCTTTTATGCGCATGCGGTGGAGGAGTATCCCCTCGACCTGGCCACACTCGAAAAGGGAGAGCTTCAGATCTTCACCGAAGAGTTCAAGGTGGAAGGCGAAGGAAAGAAAAAGCGCGTTGCGGGTGTCATTCTCATCAATCGTCCCCCCCAGGAGGTGTGGGCTGTCATCAAAAATTGGGACGCCATGGGCCAATTTGTTCCAGGGCTCGATTATTACAAGACCCTTCATGTCATAACGCCCATCGACGATCGGAATCAGGGTGAGACCGTGATCGAGGGAAAGCTTGATGTCCCGCTCATTTCCGTCACCTATACGGTGGCTGTCACCTTCCGGACCGCCGAAAAGAACCGGATCGAGTGGCGTCTCATCGACAAACGGGAGATCGCGGAGCTCAGAATCCGGAATATTCAGGTTAAGGACCACACCGCCGGTCTCAAAAACATCGAGGGATTCGGCTATCTCGAACCGTATGACAATGGCTCGAAAACGATTTACACCTACGCGCCGGTGGTGGAGATCTCCATTCCGGTGCCTGCATTCGTGGAACGCTCCATCTCCAAATCGAGCCTCAAAGGTTACCTGAAGGCGGTCAAGGCGCGGGTGGAGTCAAAAAAGCAAAACCCGTGAGGGCGTCAAGCCCTCGGAAGCTTTTCGAGAAGCCGCTTCCGGTAACGATGGGAGACCCACGGAAGGTGGAGAATCGAAAAAAGGGTTAAAAGCTCCAGAGGCGCCCAAAAAAAATCCAAGGCCTTCACCTTGGAGCCATCCTTGTGAATCCATTCATCCAGGGGGTGTTCGATGATGGCGGTTTGCGCCCCTGGGCCTTTTCTGTATGCGGCGACGATTTTGAACCGGGCCAGGATTTCAATGTCAAAGGACCAGGCGACGCGAAACGGTATGGAAAACATCGCTTTCAGATCCGGTGAATTGCGGAAAATTTTGGCCCCGCACTGGGTGTCGTAGACCGGCAGCTCCAAGATCATGCTGGCCAGGGTCGCAAAAATTCTTCCCAGATAGTGCCGGCTCTTTTTCCGGTCGATGGCGCGCCCCAAGAGTTTGACCCGTGCCCCGATCACGGCGTCGACGGGATAACGATCCAGGAGGGCCTTAAAATCGGCGATGGCCTTGAGGGGCGTCGAGAGGTCGGCGTCAAAAAATCCCACATAGGCTCCCTTCATTTCCAACGCCTTGAGGATGCCCTGTCTCACCGCTTCTGCTTTTCCCTGGTTTTGTGAGAGGATGAGGATACCGATCTGGGCTGGATGCTCATTTTTAAGGGTGTGGAGAAGGCGGCCTGTCTGATCCGTGCTGCCGTCATCAACAAACAGGAGGAAAATTTCAGGATGATTTTGAAGGAATGGGAGGATTTTTGATTGATCAAGACGGGCGGCCTCGTTATAACAAGGAATGACGATCACCGTGTGATTCATGTTTGATCCGATCAGATAATGTAAATCGCTTCATTGTTGAACTTTGAACTGGAGGAGGTTTCCAAAAAAAACCTATTCAGCAGCGATTCATCAAGATGGCGAAAAGCCCGTTTTGTTCGTTCCCTATTTTTTTCGGAAGCTTCTTGGCTTTTTTCCTAAAAACTTGAAGATCGAGTTACAAAAACATTACCATAGGAGCCAGATCCCTGTCCATCAATGATTAACCCCCATTCACAGGAACAAGAACCGATGCCCCATGACCAACACCAGGAAGGAAGCCTTCCCGCACCCCTGCTCTTTTCCCTCTGGCTCCTCGCCGGGGCCATCATGTTCAAATCCTTTAATCAGCTCCATTCCGATTACGACCTCTTCTGGCACTTGATGATGGGTGAAGAGATCCTGAGAAAGGGAGCCATCCAACGATTCGATAGTTATTCTTTCACCGCATTCGGTCAGGCGCTTTTCAATCACGAGTGGCTTTCCGAGGTGATCCTGGCTGGATGGAACCGGGTTTTTGGGGAGGGGGGAGTGATTTTTTTCCGGTGGATCATGAGCGGCCTCATTGTGGGATTGGGCCTGAACCTGATTTTTTTCCTCTCTAAAACCCCCCTTGCCCGGATCGTCGTTTTCCTCTGTTTTGTGCTGGTTCTCCGTGCGGGGATCTCTTTCCGGGTCCACCTTTTTTCCATGGTTTTTCTGCTGATCCTGTTGAACGCCATCTATTTTTCCCTGAAGGAGGAGGGCCTACCCAGAACCGCGGGCGTATCTCTTCTTTTCCTGATCTGGGCCAATTGTCATGGAGCCTTTGTCCTGGGGCTGCTGGTCTGGTTGATTTATGTGGGAGAGCATCTGATCAAAAGAGGATTGCTGTCCGGTATTAAAGGGGTGATCCTTCCTGGCCTTCTTCCGGCGTTGGCGACCCTGGTGAATCCCTATGGCGCTGGCCTCTGGGGATATATTATCCGCGAATTGTCCAATCCGATCAGTTCCGCCTATATCACCGAATGGCGGCATTTCTCCTTTGCACCCAGGGAGCTCGCCTTTTTTCTCGTGTGCGGTATGTGCTGGGCGTTACTTTTTATGAGCGGCCGGAAGAAGAGGCTTGCCGAAACGGTGCTTCTTGTCATCGCAACGCTCATGGGGTTCACGAGCGTCCGGCATACGCCGCTCTTTGTGATTCTATGTCTGCCCCTCATGACCACCCTTGTGGACGGCGCGATGCTCAGGCTTTACGCCTTTTCGAAACAGGGAAAGCCCCTTTCCGGGCCTCTTATGGTGATACCGGCAGGGCTCTTTTGCGGCCTGGCGGCCCTCTTTGTTTTCATGGGGATTCCCCATACGTGGCGGATCGATGTGGAAGAAGACTCGCTTCCCATCCAACTGGTCCATTTCATGGAAACAAACGGGATGAAGGGAAACCTGTTTCTTCCCCTTCACTGGGGGGGGTATGCGCTGTTTCATCTCTATCCTGAGGTGCGGGTATCCATCGACGGCCGTTGGGGCATGGTCTATCCCCACGAGGTCATGGCGGATGCCATGGCGTTCGCTTATGAGGGCGAGAACGGTCAATGGAAAACACTCCTGAACAAATACAGGGCCGATTTCGCCCTGGTGGAGACCGGTAATCGGGCATCATCCGAAATGGCGGCCGATCCAGAGTGGGCCATCGTGGTCTCCTATCCGGAGGGCTCGCTTCTGGTTAAAAAAAAGTGGTTGGGAGCCCTGCCCCATCCGTTGAAAATTCCAGACAGGAAAGAGCCGTCATGGCCGTGACGGCAGTTTGAAGGAGATCCGCCTTGTGGAGGAAATGCGCTCTTTGTTCCCTCTATTTTCTTCCGGTAAGAAGGTCCGTTCAATAAAGGTCACTCTTCCCCCTGTTTCAATCAGGAGAATCGCCGACGACCGGGTGCCATACCCAGGGCTCTGAATAAAAATAGGGGACAAGACTCTTTCCCACTCCATGCCCACGCGAGTGTCTGGAAGAGCGGCATCTGGAGGCCGGGTTTGATCGGAAAGCACTTCGAAAAGGGCTTCGGGTTCTATTCTCTCTTTGTCCAGGCGGGTCTGTTCCAGCAGGGCCGTTTTTCCATTCGATACTTTGGGCCAGGGAGTGTTGAGCAGGTGGTTGGAGAGGCCGTGGAGGCCCTTTGGGATCTCCCGGATCACCCCTTCTCTGTTGGAATAGTAATAGAGCGCTCCCATGGTGCCCACGATCAGGTTGAACCCATTATACCGATGGGACTCTTCATGGAGTTTCTGAAGAAAGAGATGGGGGGGATCGGTTCCCGTGAGAAACGCGTTAACGATCTCTCCCCGGGATGGCGCGCTTTCTCTAAGGGACAACGGATCACGGAAATTGGTGATGGCGGCTATGCGGCCCTCCCGTGTGACGCCCAACCATGTGCCGTTTCCCTTGAGATCCCGTCCGCCCAGAATATGGGGATGGTCTGGAAAAAAATCCAACGGGGCCGTTGGCCGGTCGTAGAACTCGTCCCGGTTCGCCGCAAGGATCAAATCAAAGGCGGGATGGGTTTTATAGGAAAAAAGAATCAGGCACACGGCTGCATTTCATTTGTATTTTAAGGCTTGATTTGATAGCTATACCTTTTCAAATAGTTTCGTGATCATTACACGATCCGTATGGTTTAGGCAATCTGTAAAAAGGAGGAGAAAGATGGAAGAGGTTGTCATTGTAAGCGGTTCACGGACCGCTGTGGGTGCGTTCGGCGGAAGCTTGAAACCGCTCTCCGTGGTTGAGTTGGGCGCAACGGTCATGAAAGCGGTCCTGAAAAAGGCGGGAATCAAACCCGTGATCAGCGACAGCATGAAAAACGCCATTCCCGACGCCCTGAAAGATCAGGGACGGATCGGTCTTGAAAAGAGCGGTTATGACTGGGACGATGCGTCGATGCCAATCACCATCGACGAGGTGATCATGGGAAACGTGCTTCAGGCGGGCCAGGGTCAGAATACCGCCAGACAGGCCATGATCCGGGCGGGCATTCCCAAGGAGACCCCGGCGGTGACCATCAATAAAATCTGCGGATCAGGCCTGAAGGCCATTGCCATGGGGGCGGCGAGCATCATGGCGGGTCAGGCGGAGGTGGTCCTTGCGGGCGGCATGGAGAGCATGAGTAACGCTCCCATGGCCCTTCTTAAAGCCAGGTGGGGCCATCGGATGGAGCTCACAGGCGTAGGCGAACTACACGACCTCATGGTTTTTGACGGTCTTTTTGAGATTTTTTACGGCTACCATATGGGGATCACCGCCGAAAACATCGCGGAAAAATATGGGATCACCCGGGAGGAGCAGGACCGGATCGCTTATTTAAGCCATGTACGCGCCCTTGCGGCGATCAAGGGAGGAATGTTCGCCCCTGAAATTGTTCCGGTCGTCTTGAAATCCAAAAAAGGGGATAGCGTGTTCGATACCGATGAGCGGCCCATGGAGACCACCATGGAAAAAATGGCGGCCATGAAGCCCGCTTTTAAAAAAGAGGGAACGGTGACCGCCGCGAACGCATCCGGCATCAACGATGGGGCCGCCTGTGTTCTCCTCATGAGCGGTTCCAGGGCCAAGGAACTTGGATTGACCCCGGTGGTCAAGATCAAGGCCTTCTCCTCGGGCGGCCTGGACCCGGCCTTCATGGGACTGGGGCCGGTGCCTGCGATCCGCCAGGTTCTCAATCGGACCGGAATGAACATCGCCGATATCGACATGATCGAGCTGAACGAGGCCTTCGCTTCCCAAGCCATCGGCTGTTTCAGGGAGCTTTCGATCGATGTGGAAAAACCTAATGAACTGGGAAGCGGCATCTCCCTGGGCCACCCTATCGGCTGTACGGGGGCGAGGCAGATGGTCACCGGCATGTATCAGATGCAGCGGAAAAATTACGGGACCGGTTTGATCTCCATGTGCATCGGCGGCGGCATGGGCATGGGGATGATTCTGGAACGGTGATATTTTTAACCATTTGAAATTATATTTAATAATTCGGGGATGGCGGGGTGTGGCCCATCCCGCTGAAATCGAAATTTTCCTTTACTTGAAAACCCGGAATTGTTAAACGGTAAAGGGTTTTTGTA
>JAGVHJ010000381.1 GCA_020056645.1 Desulfobacterales bacterium | reverse complement strand
GTATCTGGTCCTTTGGGGTGGCGGGAAGCTCATGGGTCTGGCTGTCTCCATACTCCTGAAGTCTATGCTCGGTATATCGCAGAAAAACATAGGCATTGGAGAGTTCGTCCCGTACCTGTCGGGGAATATGACCTTTTTGTGCTAATATTCGAAGCACATGAAGGATCTCCCGGTTTCTCAAATCCGGCTCCACACCACCTCGGATCAGCTGAAAAATCTGGCCGAAGAATTCGATTTCCCGGATGCCTCCAGACCCCAGCTTGATATTGTTTTTAAGTCCCTTTCGCTTCACTTCGTTCACGATATTCTGCTTCATTTCCCGCAAGGAGTCAAAGCTCGCATAGTCGAAGTAGCGCCGGTAGACGAATGCGGAAAGAATATCTTCGACCCGTTTTTGATCTTTGGGGTCTCCCGTGATCATTCTGGCTTTAATAAATGCGTACCGTTCCCACTCCCGGCCCTGAATCAATAGATAATCCTCGAAGGCTCCGAGGCTTATCACCAGGGGGCCTGACGCCCCATAGGGCCGGAGTCTCAAATCCACCCGGAAAAGAATGCCGTCGTCGGAGGTCTCGCCGAAAAGTTTCAGAAAACGCCGGGCAAGGCTTGTAAAAAAGGCCTCATTGGTTATAACCGCCGCTTCCTTCTCATCCTGGGACGCAGCGTTAACAACCGTAAGCCCGGCATCCGGATAGAGAAAAACAAGATCAATATCGGAAGAAAAGTTGAGCTCGAATGCCCCGAGCTTGCCCATGGCGAGAACGATGAATCTCTGGGGCGCGCCATCCGGGCCGGTGGGCGTGCCTGAACTTCGAATCGCGGATTGATGGATACGCTCGACCGCATGAACCACGCATGCGTCCGCAAATGAGGAGAGTTCCCACATGGTTTCGGTGAGATTGGCATATTCGGCGAGGTCCCTGAAGGCGATTCTAACCATTTCCCGTTGCCGAAGCTGTCTGAACGCCCTTCTGATTGATTCATCATCTGGGGCGTTTTTTAGGGCCGAACTAACGCGCTTTTCATACTCTCCCTCAATGTATGGCCGCTTCAAATCGCCACTTTTCAGAAGATCGGAAAGAATTTCGGGGCGGGAGATACAGGTTCTGGAGATGAATTCGCTGAAAGAGAAAATGCGACGGATCTCTTCTCCAGGTATCTCGTCGAGAGGGAAATCTATTCTCTTTTCTTCAAGGGCGCGTAGAAAGCGCTCCTCTTTATTGGCGGCGTCCGGCTCCAGTTCACGAGGCAGGGTAAAAACGGATTGCATCAACTATTCCATGCTTCGAATGATGATCTTGTGACCCATGAGATTGATTTCGTCGATTTGACCCGCGATTTCCATCCGTTCTCCCAGAAGCCCTTTCAGCAGGAATTTACCGTCCGATACGGGAAGAATTGCGGCCACATTTTGCATCACCAAGGACTCTTCTTTTCCTTTTTTAAGATAGACGGATGATTCGCACATAAAAATATTCTCCTTATTTATAGGGCGCACGGATGATTCCGGTCAGTGTCCGGTTTCATTGAACGTAATCTTCCAAGGCCATTTCTTCATCATCCGCAAGGTGTTTTTCCTTCACTTCGAGCCCGACGAGATAATGGTTTTTGTAACGCCCCTGGGTTTCCATGGTGATGTGTTTGATTTCGGTTTTCAGATGTTCCGCCGGCCCCATGAGTTTAACCGGGTAGTATTTCATGTCGAAGATATCCCCGACTTTGAGTTTGGTAAGAACCGCCGAATTTTCCTTGATCAGAATGCAGATCCCCTTTGACGAAATATTATAGATGATGAATTGATAAATGGCGTCGAGTCCTCTTACCGAAAACTCCACACTGTAATAGAGATCAACAAGCGTTCTTTTCTCTTTACGCCGGGCCTCTGTGTTCTCAGATGGTACATTTTCCATAGGTTTTCAACCTTTCCGATTGCTCAATTGAAAAAATTGAAAAAGGAGTCTACACCAGATTCAAAAAAACAACAAGTTATATGATCATGCTGTTTTTTAATAAAAAAGAGGGGTGCGCGCCCCTTATTTTTAGGCTTGACACCAAATGAAATTCGTTTAATAAATAATTTCATCATGTCCATCTTGAATTTGCAATGAGCAAAACAACCAAAAATAAATAAACAGAAGCATTTCTTTCTGTCATCCGCTTTGTTGTGATTTTTTATATACTGACGATTGATGTTCGTAAATGGTCTTCAAACGGGGCGTTCCAAGGATCTCCCTTCCAAAGTGGCCGATAGCCATCTCTTAAGATAGATAAACAAGGGGGGCCGTGATCCGGAAGTGGAAAAGGCCCTGAAATGTTAATCCGATTGACGAGGAGCCACCCATCATGACATCTACCCTCAGGTTCAAGCCGGTAAACGCCAAGCCCTTTATAGCAGAGGTGATGGCGCGCTCCGGTCAGAATCTCGTCTTGTGTTACCAGTGCAGGCGATGTGCAGGGGCCTGCTCCGTGGGCGAAGAGACCGGTTATATGACACCCGACCGCCTCATCCGCATGATCATCACGGGAGACCGGGATCAGGCTCTCGACAACGCCCTGGTCTGGAAATGCGTGTCGTGTTACACCTGCGGCGCTCGATGCCCCAACGGCATCCAGACCGGACGTATTACGGAAACCTTGAAAAAGATGGCCAAGGAAGAACACATGGCCCCACGGGAGCCAACGGTCGCCTATTTCCATGACGCCTTTGTTCACTCCGCCCTCCGATGGGGACGGGTGAATGAAATGGAGTTCATGGCCCTCTATGAATTGAGAAATACGGTACACCATCTCCGGGAGCAAAAGTTCGGGGCTCTTTATAAAGAAATCAAGGCCCAGGCCAGCCTTGCCTTGAACATGACCCAATTGAAACGGATGCACTTAACGTTTCTTTATGTAAAGGGCCGGTCGGAAATCAAGCGCCTCAATAAAAAATTCCGAAAAAAATCGTGACCGCCGGTCAAGAAAATCGTCAGACGGCGTCGATAGTTTGCAACGGTATGATCAATTGATAAGAGGTGATCGATGGATTTAGCCTACTACCCGGGATGCTCCCTGAAGCAATCCTCCTCCCTTTACGATCTTCAGAACCGGCTGGTTCTAGAAAAGCTGGGAATTCACTTAAAGGAACTGGAAGACTGGAACTGCTGCGGGGCCACCTCCGCCGGAAAAACCGATGATTTTTTGGCCATCGCCATGCCAGCCAGAAATATCGGCATCGCCTGCGCCTCCGGCCTGAAGGAGCTGGTCATCCCCTGTTCCGCATGCTATTCGCGAACTCTGGTGGCTCAGAACTATTTGGAGGCCAACGAGGCGTTGAAGGAAAAAATCAATTCCGGACTTTCGAAAAAAATAGAGGGGCCGGTTAAGATCTCTTCCATCCTGGAAGTCCTCCTTGAAAGATTGAGGTCCGGAGTTATCGGAGAAACGGCGATTCGGAAACCCTCCCTGCTGAAGCCGGTCTGCTATTACGGGTGCATGATGACCCGTTTTCCTTTTGAGGTTCCAGTGCCGGATAATGTGGAAAACCCGCAGGGCATGGATCTTTTGCTCGACGCCATCGGACTTCATCCCATTGACTGGAACTATAAAACCCACTGCTGCGGGGCATCCGCTGCGGTCAACGATCCGGAAACGGCCATGGCCCTCATGGCGAAAATCATGAAGGACGCCTTCTCCAGGGGCGCAAACTGTTTGGTCACAACCTGCCCCATGTGTCAGCTCAACCTGGACGCTCACCAGAACACTTTGTTAAAAGACATGGGCGCGACGGAGCGGCTGCCGGTTCTTTTTATTACGGAAGTGCTTGGAATGGCCATGAATTTTTCGGTGGAGGCCCTTCAGATCGACCGGCATTTTATCGATGCAACGGGGCTCTTCATGGAATTTGAGGAATTAGGAGCGGAGAAGAAATCATGACAAACGGAAAAATCG
Source organism: Desulfobacterales bacterium (assembly GCA_020056645.1). Taxonomy (GTDB): domain Bacteria; phylum Desulfobacterota; class Desulfobacteria; order Desulfobacterales; family JAHIVH01; genus JAHIVH01. Next base: position 1,590 of record JAGVHJ010000381.1, on the reverse strand, counting down.
GCTCTGTATTGATCGCGGGCGGCGGGATCGGAAGCATGCAGGCGGCCCTGGATCTGGCGGAGAGCGGCTACAAGGTTTATTTGATTCAGAAAGAGTCATCCCTGGGCGGAACCATGGTGATGCTCGATAAGACCTTTCCCACCGGCGACTGCGCCATGTGCATGATTTCACCCAAGATGGTCGAGATCGCCCGCCACCAGAATGTGGAGATTCATACCCTCGCCGAAGTGACCGCCATCGACGGCGCGCCTGGCGATTTCACCGTCAAGGTGACAAAGAAACCCAGGTATGTTGACCCGGAAAAGTGCACGGGGTGCGGATTGTGCGAGAAGAAGTGCCCCAAGCTCGTCGAAAGCCTCTTCGAACAAAAGCTCACCACCCGGAAAGCCATCTATTCCCTGCTGAACCAGGCCGTACCCAACACGCGGGTGATCGATTTCGATAATTGCCTCTATTTTCAGAGGGGCCGTTGCCGGGCCTGTGAAAAGCTCTGCCCCTTTGGGGCCATTAATTTTGAAGACACCGAGAAAAAATTGGAATTCAAGGCTGGCGCCCTCATTCTTGCCCCCGGTCTGGCGCGGCACGACGCCGCGGCCCATCCAGAGCTGGGATTTGGACGCTGGCCCAATGTGGTCTCCTCCATTCAGTTCGAGCGGATACTCTCCGCCTCCGGCCCCTTCATGGGCGAGATCAAGCGGCCCGGAGACCACAAGCATCCTGAAAAGGTGGCGTGGATTCAGTGCGTGGGATCACGGGACCCCCATCACGGAAATCCATGGTGCTCGTCGGTTTGCTGCATGTACGCGACCAAACAGGCCGTGATCGCGAAAGAGCACGACTCCCGTATCGAACCCACCATTTTCTATATGGAGATGCGGGCCTTTGGAAAGGATTTCGACAAATACGTGGACCGGGCCAAGAACCAATACGGGGTCCGCTATCAGCGATCTATGATTTCCGCTGTCCATGAAGAGGCGGGAACGGGAAATCTCATCCTCAGATATGCGGATGTGGAGGGTACGATCCGGGAAGAGGTGTTCCACATGGTGGTTCTCTCCATCGGCCTGGAGCCCCACAAGAACGCACGGGAATTTGCGGCGATTTTCGGGATTGAGCCCAACGCCTATGGCTTCGCCAAAACCCACCCATTCCATCCTGTTGACACATCGAAGCCTGGAGTTTTCGTTACCGGCGCCTATCAAGGACCCAAGGATATTCCCGAAACAGTTCTTCAGGGAAGTGCGGTGGCGGGGCGGGCCATGGGGCTTCTGGGCGACGCCAGGGGAACGGAAGTGGTGGAAAAACAGTTGCCGCCAGAGAGGGACATCACCGGAGAGGCGTGCCGGATTGGGGTTCTTGTTTGCCACTGCGGCATCAATATCTCCCAGACCGTGGATGTAAAAAAGGTTGCCGCCATGGCTGCCGAGCAGGAAAATGTGGTCTTCGCCGAAGACATGATGTACGCCTGCGCCCAGGACAGCCAGGAAAAGATAAAGACCCTGGTGAAGGAGCATCAGCTGAACCGTCTCATCGTGGCCTCTTGCACCCCAAGGACTCATCAGCCCCTTTTTCAGGAGACAATCAGGGACG
>JAGVHJ010000125.1 GCA_020056645.1 Desulfobacterales bacterium | reverse complement strand
TATCCGATGATGGAAGGCTCGGATGCGCCCGGAAAGGGAATCAGGGTCAGCAGTCCGGCAATGGCGAACAGGATGGAAAAGAGGCGAATTAGGGGACGGAACTTTTCAGGAATTTTTTTCATTCGAATCTCCTTATTGAGATGGTAAGCATGTACGAATGAGGAGGCTCATGGGACACTCATATCTCCACATGGCTGAGGGCGATCTTTCGCTTGAGGGCGCTCTCAGCGGTTTTTTCAAACTGGGTGGTGATATCCGAAACAAAAAAGTCCATGCGACTGTTTTTAGAGAGGACCGCTTCGATTTCCGGATGCTCTCCCAGATAGGTCTTTATCGTCTTCGACACGGCGACGGAGGAGTCGATGATCGTCACCTGGCGTCCGATTTTCCGCTGAATGACCGCTTTCAGGATCGGATAGTGGGTGCATCCCAGGATCAGGGTGTCTATTTGCCTTGTTTTCAAGGGATGAAGATATTTCTTTACGATCATGGCGGTTTCGGGCTTTGTCACCCAGCCCTCTTCCACTAGGGGCACCAGAAGGGGGCATGGCGTTGAAAAGACCTTGGCCGCTCCGTTTTTTTCAAGGATTTTTTTTTCGTAGATGCCGCTCTTGATCGTGGCCCGGGTTCCGATCACCCCGATCTGCATGCCTCTGGATGAGGCGATGGCTAAATCCACCGCCGGCGAAATCACCTCGAAGATCGGTAGGTCGTACCGTTCTTTGATGGCTTCGGTGGCCACGCTCGACGCCGTGTTGCATGCCATCACGATGATCTTGGCCCCTTTTTTGATGAGAAACTCGGTGTTCTCAATGGCGTACCGGATGACGGTTTTCCGGCTCTTGGTTCCGTAAGGGGTTCTTGCGGTGTCGCCAAAATAGATCAGATCATATCCGGGCATGGTTTCGATAATGGCCCGGACGGTCGTCAATCCTCCGATGCCTGAGTCAAATATTCCTATCATGGTCACCCATCTCTTCATTCAGCCGTTTTAGCGCCGTTTTTACGCATCGGATAACAATCTCATCCGGGATATCGGTGTTGATGCCCGGACAGGCGCTTCCCATGAGCCGCCAGTTTTCCACCTCTCTCAAGACCCCTTCGATAAAGGGCCATGCCCGGCACATGCGGGGTTTGACCGGATGGATCGTGCAGAGGGATTTAAAAAAGACGCACTTTCCATCTTTCCCCCGGGTGATCACAGGCCGAGTTCCTGAGATATCGCAATATGTCGTGATGAACTCCTTATCGGAAACGCCGATGTAATGGGCGATCTGCTGAATGTCTATAGGGGTCAGGTAGGTTCCCCCATACCCCTCGCAGCACTCCCCGCACATTTTACAGGAAAAAATATCTTCGGGTTCCATGTCGTTAGATTCCATGACGTGTTTCCATGGCCCGCTTCAGTGTGACCTGATCGATGTATTTAAGCTCTCCACCGATGGGCACCCCCGATGCGATCCGCGTGACTTTGACCTTTAAGGGGGCGAGCCTCCCTGCGATATAGGCGGCGGTCGACTCCCCTTCCACATGGGTGCCGGTGGCGAGGATCACTTCCCGGATCTCCTCTGACCGGACCCGTGACAGAAGTTCGGCCAGTTTGATCTCGTCGGGCCCAATGCCGTCCATGGGAGATAACACCCCTTGCAGCACATGGTAGAGGCCGTTGTAGGCCCCCGATTTTTCGATGGCCATCATGTCCTGGGAATTCTCGACCACGCACACCATATCGGTGAGCCGGGCGGGATTCCGGCATGTGGCGCAGAGCTCCGTATCGCTCAGGGAAAAGCACCGGGCGCAGAGTCTCGCCTTCTCTTTAAGCTCAATGATGCTCCGTGAAAGCTCGATCGCATCTTTTTTGGGTATCTGGAGGATATGGGTCGCCAGGCGTTCGGCGGTTTTCCTGCCGATGCCGGGCAGCTTTGAGAGGTGCGAAACGAGACTCTTGAACGAGGGCGGGTAGTGGTTCATGGTTTAGAAACGTCAGCGGTCATGGCGTGGGACCTTTTTCCTTGATTACATCAGCCCCGGAATCTTCATACCGCCGGTCAGCTTGCTCATTTCCGAGGATATCATCGTCGCCGCCTTGGTGAGCGCGTCATTCACTGCGGCGAGCACCAGATCCTGAAGCATCTCCACATCCTCCGGATCAACCACCTCTTTTTCGATCTGGATGGAAACGACCTGCTGCTTGCCGTTCGCCACCGCTTTCACCATGCCGCCGCCTGCGGAGCCTTCCACCTGTTTCTCTTCCATTTCAGCCTGAAGCTTCAACATTTTCGCTTGAAGTTTCTGGGCTTGTTTCATCATGTCTCCCATGCCTTTCATCACTATTCCTTCTCCTCTATGATTTTGATATTGACCTGCTTCGGGTTCAGGGTTCTGATGGCCTCCTCGACCAAGGGGTGGCTTTTCGCCTCTTTTCTCAACTCATTCTCCCGTTCCCGTTTTTTATCGAGAGCCTTTGCGTCATCCGGTTTCCCATGGATGACCACCTCTATTTTCCGGCCAAAATAGTTCCGGAACACTTTCCGGATAGTCGCCATGCTCTTGTCGTTTCTGACGCGGTTGATTTCAAAATTGGAGCCGGAAACTTCGAGTTCCATACTCTGATCGGTCAATTTTTTCAAGACGCTTTTTTTTAGGCAGGCCCCGATGGGTGGATGCTCTTTTTCAAATATCCTCAAGAGATTCTGTAGGGAAACGTTGATGGATTCCTGGGGTGTCTCTCTCAGGGTCTGCTCATCTTCGGGGGGCTTGGCCTCCCTCTCCTGGGGCGATTCCGGAAGGGGTCTTGCTGCCGGAGCTGGTGGCGTCGCTGGAACCCCAGGGCTCTCTGTCCCGGAGGGAAGGGGGGATAAGGGGCGATTCTGGCCGCTTCCTATTTCCGGGTGTTTTGGTCGAGAAGCGGGAACCCGATTATTTCCCGCGGATGCCATGAGATCGTTTTTCAATCCGTCGAGCTTTTCAATCAGCGTATCAATGGAAAGAGCCGGTTTTATCTGAAGGAGCTTGATCAGGATCACCTCCAGGGCGAGGCGGGGCTGATCCGAAAAGCGGATGATGGGTTCTTCCCGGAAGAGAAGATCGATCACCTGACCGAGGAAGAGGAGGTCTGTCGTTTGAACCTGGGATTGAATCATTTTTCTTTCATGATCCGGAATATCCGGGAGGCTCTCGGGGCTCCTGCCACTCTTGACGACCAGGAGATTTCTGAAGTGGGTGATCAGTCTGGCGTAAAGCTTCTTGATATCCTGTCCCCGGCTGTGGAGCTGGTCGATGATGTCAAGCAGGGCAAGGGTGTCGCCGGTCAAAATGGCCTGGGAGAGGTCCATCATGACGGTCTGATCAAAGAGTCCGAACATCCGGACCATATCGCCGTGATTCACCGGGCCATTGGCGCAGCTAATGATCTGATCCAGCAGGCTCAAGGCGTCCCGCACGCACCCATCCGCTTCCCTGGCGATGGTTTCCAAGCTCTCTTCGTCGATTTCAATCGTTTCCTTGTTTGCGATGGCGCGCAGGTGCCCCTGGATCGCCCTGAGATCCACCCGTTTTAGGTCGTGCCTTTGGCACCGGGATAAAATAGTGAGGGGAATCTTGTGGGGCTCGGTGGTGGCGAAGAGAAACATCACATGGGCTGGGGGTTCTTCCAGCGTTTTTAAGAGAGCGTTGAAGGCCGATACGCTCAGCATGTGCACTTCATCAATAATATAGATCTTATAGAGGCTGTGGGCCGGCATGAACTTGACGTTCTCCCTGAGCTCACGGACCTGGTCCACACTGTTGTTCGACGCCCCGTCGATCTCAAATACATCCACCGCGTTTCCGAGGGTGATCTCCCGGCAGGATCGGCAGGTGTTGCAGGGCGCGGGTGTCGGCCCTTCTTTGCAGTTCATGGCCTTGGCGAGAACGCGTGCGATGGTGGTTTTTCCCGTGCCCCTGGGACCGGAAAACAAGATGGCGTGGGGAATGCGATTCGAGAGAATGGCGTTTTTCAGGGTCTGGGTGACATGGGCTTGCGCGATGACGTCATCGAATGTCTGCGGTCTGTATTTTCTGGCCAGAACAAGATAGGACATGACATTGTCACCCTGTGTTGAGTGATCCGGGCCGGGCTTGTCCGGATTGGATGCCGGCAAGCCCGACGGATCTATTTTTGTCCATTTGTTTTCTGGCGGAGAGAGAGGGATTCGAACCCTCGGTACCTGTTAGAGTACACACGCTTTCCAGGCGTGCACCTTCAGCCGCTCGGCCATCTCTCCTTGGAAAAAACATCCGGCTGGAACCATTATGAAATAAACAATGACATTTCAACCGGTTGAAGGCTCTTGCCACAGCTGTTTCCCGTCCGCCTTCAAGCGGCAAACGTTATCCCTTTTTTCCGATGAAAAATCAACCATTATTTTTCAACTTCTTTTTTGTGCTTGAATATCCTCCGGCTTTTTAGTATCTGTTTCAAACTGTTCGTTCGTGAAGCGATGCCGGTCCGTTGGTTTTTCCAGGCGGAACGCTTGCGAGAGGTAACCGTTTACGTTGTTGATAGCCGAAGGACACTAAAAAAATGGCCGCTGTTCTCCCCTTCAAGGGTTTGTTATATAATCCGGAAAAAATCGGGCGCATCGAAGATGTGGTGTCGCCGCCCTATGACGTCATCCCCCCTGAAAAGCAGATGGAGCTCCATGAGAGACATCCGAACAATGTGGTTCGGCTGATTCTCGGGAGGGCCGCTGAAACCGATTCGGCGAGCGACAATCCCCACACCCGCTCCGCCGCCTATTTTCGGTCCTGGATCAAGGAGGGGATTCTGGTTCAGGAGAGCAGCCCTGCGTTTTATCTCACATCGGTCACCTTCACCGCGGACGGGAAAACCGTGACCCGGTACGGTCTGATGGCGATTGTGGGACTCGAACCTTTTAAAAACGGCGTGATCCTTCCCCATGAACAGACCTTCTCAAAGGTGAAATCCGAAAGACTGGAACTTTTGAAACGGTGCAAGGCCAATTTCAGCCCTATTTTCACCTTTTATCCGGACGAAGAGAATCGTCTGATCCGGATCTTCGAGGAGTGCGTGGAACAGATCGCACCCCTTTTCGATCTGGAAGACGATGTCCGGGAGCGGCACCGGCTCTACCGGATTTCGGACCCGGATCGGATGGGGCGGATCACCGGCCTCATGAAGAATCAGCGCCTTTTCATCGCGGACGGCCATCACCGGTATGAAACCGCTCTGAATTACAGGGAGTGGTTGAAGGAAACAGACCCGGATTTTTCAGAGAACCACCCGGCCAATTTCATCATGATGTACATTTGCAGCATGGAAGACACAGGACTTGTCATTTTTCCCACCCATCGAATGGTGACCCGCGTGGATGGCCCTATATCCGGCAGGTTCCTGGAAAAGGCCGCCGCCTATTTCGATATCCGCTCCATTGCTTTTAAAGAGAAGGGAGAGGCCGCCGCGTTTGAAGAAATGATGGCGGAGCTGAAAAAAAGACCCGATCAGACGGTTTTCGGAGTGGCGAGGAGAGAGGGTGCGGCGTTTGATCTCCTCTATTTAAAGGAAGGGGCCGCGGAGAGGGTTTTTGGCGACACCATTCCTCCCCTGTTGGCCCATCTTGATGTCACGATCCTCACCCATCTGATTTTTTCGCGGCTGCTTGACATTTCTCAGGAGAGGCTTGATGATCAGGGGCTCATTAAATATTCGAGCCGGGCTGATCACGCGGTGAGCCAGGTGGCTTCCGGCCAGGCGGATATGGCCTTTATCATGAACCCCGCAAAGATCAAACAGGTTCAGGAAATCGCCCAGGAGGGGCTGATCATGCCGAGAAAAACCACCTACTTCTATCCCAAGGCCTTGACCGGTCTCGTGATGAACGATCTGTCCCGTTGAAGGAGATTTTGCTTCAGGGAAGAAACAAACATTCGGCGGATCTCTTCCGTATCGTCGCCTTCCGGATCATGGAGGGCCAGGGGAGGAAGAATCGTTACATCCGTTCCTTTTTTTTTCATCCCTTCCACAAGCACCAGCTTCGCGCCGGCATTGATCCGCGGATGAACAAACCGGATGCGGGTGGGGTTAATGGCGAAGGCCCGCATCCGACAGAGAAGATCAACGGCCCTTCTCGCCGGATAGATCACCGAGAAGCGGCCCAAAGGCCTCATCAGAAAATGGGCGGTTTCAAGAAGTTCATCAAGGGTGATCATGATCTCATGTCGGGCGATGGCCTTTTCGGAATCGGGGTTGAGTCTTCCGGCGGAGCGGCGGATATAGGGGGGGTTGCTCACCACTAGGTCAACGGAGGCTCCCGGTAAGAGCCGGGGGAGATCCTTCATGTCTCCATGGATGAGAGAGATCCGGTCGGCAAGGCTATTGAGGGAGAGGTTCTCCATGGCCGTTTTGTATAGCTCCGATTGAATCTCGATCGCTTGAATGGTGAGCGTGGGATCTTTCCGGGCGAGGATGAGGGGAATGATCCCATTTCCCGTGCCAAGGTCAAATACCCGGTCATTTTTTTGGGGTTGGCAGAAATGGGAAAGGAGAATCGGGTCGATGGCGTGCCGGTAGCCGTGTTCAGGCTGCCTGAGGATGATTGGCGGGCCGTTTGACAAGGGAGGCTCGGTGAATGGGCCGACGGCGTCCTTGGACATATCCTTCAGCATGCTCCTGAATTTTAAAAGGGGCCGATTTTGAATTTTAACTCACGGACACGATCATGGCCCAGGGTCGCGTTGATTTTTTCAATCAGTTCCTGCTTTTGAAAATAGAGATGGTGCATCCAGGCGGATGAGCTCACATGAACCAGAAGAAGGTCCCCTTTAAAGGCGGCGGGTTTGGCGTTCATGGATATGTTTTCCCCAACGGCGTCGACCCAGAGATCGAATATTTTCAGCATCTCCATGTCGTGTTTGGGGCGGCACGATTTTAACGTTTTTTCAAGGATGCCTCCCAGGGAGGTTAGGTCTGGTTTCGGCGATGGGCTCATGGGAAGTGTTATATATCAATGAATGATCAAGTCAAGCGGAACGAAACATGCGGCTTTTTTAAAAAGGTAGAGGGCGCGGCGTTGTTTCAAATTTGGATGGTTTCTCAATTTTGCTTGAAATAGATGGATAAACCGTTTTATATAACTCGAAGTTTGAAAATAAAAACCTGACAGATCAAGGATATGGAAAAGAGATTATGGCTTGGGACTGGGAAAAATTAAGAGAACAACAGGAAAGAAACAGAAGGGGCAGGGAAAGAGGGCCATCGGGCGGCGGGCCTGGCGATAGCGGAGAAGGGGGAGGCGGCGGCGGAGGGATTCCACCGCTGGTCGACGACCTATTGAAACAGATCAAGCAGTTTAAAATGCCTGGCGGGTTCCTCCTGGCTATTTTTCTGGTCCTGCTTTTTTTCGGCCAGTCCATGGTTTATACCATTGGTGAAGGAGAGGTGGGGGTCATCCAGCGATTCGGAAAATACAGCAGAACCGAAGGACCCGGGCTTCAATTTAAATTGCCGGCGGGCATCGAAAAGCTAACCAAGGTCAACATGGAGAATGTCAGAAAGGCCGAATTTGGTCTTCAGAGTGAATCTGCAAGTGTTTCAAATCGTTATCCTGCCCGAAGTGAAGAGTCGCGACAAATGCTCACGGGCGACCTGAATGTGGCTCTGGTCCCATGGCTGGTTCATTACCGGATCAGTGATCCCAAGAACTTCCTTTTTCAAGTGCATGATCCTGAACGGCTCCTGAATGATCTTTCCGAGGCCTCCATGCAGCTTGTGGTTGGAGACCGGAGCATCAACGAAGTGATCCTGAAGCGGGAGGAGATCGCCATCGAAGCCATGGCCATTCTTCAGAAGGAGCTCGATTTAGCCCATACCGGGATTACCGTGAAAACTATTGAAATGCAGAAAACCAACGTGCCTGAGCGGGTTCAGCCCTCCTTCAATATGGTCAATAAGGCGGAGCAGGAGAAGGAACGGATGATTTTAAAGGCCCAGGAGGATTATAACACCATCATCCCCGCCGCAAAGGGCGAGGCGGAAAAAACCGTCAAGGAGGCCGAGGGATACGCCCTCGAAAGGATAAACTATGCAAAGGGCGACGCCGCCCGTTTTACCTCGCTCTACAATGAATATGTCAAGGCAAAGGATATCACCAAAAAGCGGCTCTATCTGGAGACATTGAAAGAGCTTTTCCCAAAGATAGGGGATAAGATCATCATCGACGAAAGCCAGAAGAATTTTTTGCCCATGCTTCAACTTCAAAAACAAAACAGCCCAAATAGTGTGACACAGTGAATAATAACGGATTTCTGATTATAGTTTTGGCAATGGTTGGTATTGGTCTCTTCTCATGCGCCTATGTGATCGATGAGCGGGAGCAGGTGATTGTCACCCAGTTCGGCAAAATGGTGGGAGAGCCCAAGAATGATCCGGGAATTCATTTCAAGATACCCGTGATACAGAAAGTCCAACGGTTCCCCAAGACCCTGCTTGAGTGGGATGGGGAGAAGGGCGAGCTCCCCACCTCAAATAAAACCTATATTTGGGTGAATACCTTTGCCCGGTGGCGTATTATAGACCCCTATCTTTTTTTCAAAACCTGCATCAACGAGAAATTCGCCCTGGACAGAATCGGGGACATCATTGATCCGGCGGTGAAAAACGCCGTGGCCTCCTATCAATTGATCGAATCGGTGAGAAACACCAATAGAAAAATGGATATGCTCGAAGAGGAGTCCCTCGAGGGTGGCGCAAAGGTCGCCGAGTATATGATCACGGTTGGCCGGGGAAAAATCATGAACCAGGTTCTCGAAGCCGCGAAACCAAAACTCGCCAGTTTTGGGATCGATCTGATTGATGTCAAGGTCAAACGGCTGAACTATAGG
>JAGVHJ010000204.1 GCA_020056645.1 Desulfobacterales bacterium | reverse complement strand
GCTCTTCCGATCTTGAAGATAGAAGACCAGATTCTTTTCTTTGCCCTTTAGCATGTCCGATACCTGGGGGTTGACTCTTATTTTCAACGTGTGCCCGATGATATCGGTTGCGCCTCTCAGAATCTCCCTGAAAATATCGAAACAAACCGTTTGTTTGGATAAGAGCATTCCGTCCCCTTGACAGTAGAAACAGGGCTCGCACATCATCTTTAATAGGGACTTGGTCACCCGTTTTCGGGTCATCTGAATGAGTCCCATGTCGGACATGGGCAATATGGTGGTTTTGCTTTTATCCTTTTTTAAAATCTCCTTCAGAGATTGGTATACCTTCTCCCTGTTTGCAAACTGTTCCATGTCTATGAAGTCGATAATAATGATACCCCCGATATTTCTGAGACGAATCTGGCGGGCGATCTCTTCTATGGCTTCAAGATTGATCTTGAGCACCGTTTCTTCAAAATCATGCCTGCCGATATAGCGGCCGGTGTTTACATCAATGGCCACAAGGGCTTCCGTATGTTCGATAATGATATAACCGCCTGATTTCAACCAAACTTTTTTTTGCATAGAACGATTGATTTCATTTTCGATATTATAGTAATCAAAAATGGGCTCGGCTTTGTCATAATATTCAACCGTGATTTTCAGATCGGGTATAATTGTTTCAATAAATGATTTTACGGATTTATAGGCGAGATAAGAATCGATGATCAATTTATTGGCGTCATGGATCAGATGATCCCGGATGGTTCGGAGGGTAACGATGAGATCCTTATGAATCAGACATGGAGCGGTTGAAATATCGGTCTTTTTTTGAATGTTCTGCCAGGAAATTTCCAGGAGCTTCATTTCGTTGACGATCTTTTCTTCCGATATGCCTTCTCCGGCTGTTCTCGCGATATACCCATACTCTCGTTGCCGGTATTGCAAAATAATGCTTTTTAATCGGGAACGTTCGTTTTTGTCCTCTATTCTTCTTGAAATACCAACATGATTAACGGTTGGCATCAAAACCAGGTAGCGGCCTGGAAGGGAGATATGGCTCGTGATTCTGGGTCCTTTTGAACCAATGGGCGACTTGACGACCTGAACCATTATCTGCTGGCCTTCGGATATCAGCTCTTCGATTTTTACGTTGGGTTTTCTGATCGGAATAAAGTCGGAATCGGCCTCCTCTGGGTTGAAAGGAGTCTCTGAAACCTCCTCTTTACCCAAATTATCTACGTCATCGTGGTTTTTTTGAGGAGTGACATCATCCACATAGAGGAAAGCCGCTTGGTCCAGATTGATATCCACAAAGGCGGCCTGCATTCCAGGCAAAACCCGCTGAACCACCCCCTTGTATATATTTCCGGTAATATTGGTTTCATCCCCCCGTTCGATAAAGATTTCGGAAAGAACCCTATTTTCGATCAGGGCGACCCTTGTTTCGTGATCCGTGACGTTTACAATAATTTCTGTGTTCATGAGTGGTTCTCATTCTATTAAGACTTGAATTATTTTTGACCTTATCCGGAAATTCCGGGTAAAGGATATTACATGTGAAGTTGATTTTCATATGGTGGCATCTTAATAACACGCAGAGACTGTGTTTCCGTGTCTGAAAAGTGGAACAGGCTCTTAATGACATCAGTTGGTCTGACCGAACAATTGGGTTCTTTTTTTAAGACCATTGAAAGGTTATGAGAATCGGAACATGAAATAGTTAATACCTGTGACCGGAGATCAATCTCTTTCTTTTGACCGTTTTTAGATATTTTAGAGAATAAAAAATTTTCCTGAAGAAAAAAATAATCCAAACGCTCTTGTTCAAAGGGACGCTCCTTGGAATAGATTGCATAAATAGTCTGTTCTACTTCTGAAAGGCGTCTCTTTTTTTTAGTTTCAAGGGCGCATCGATGAAAACGGATGCCCCGAGGAAGCTCCTGGTTCATGGCCTCTATAATCGTGTGTGGATCAACCGGCCTTTCCAGGGAAATAAATAAAAAATTTTCAAGGGTTTCGGTTCCCACAGGCAGCGGATCTTCAAAGGATAGCTTGGGCAGGGGATGAAATCCTTTTGAAAAGGAGATGGGCACTCCCGCCCTTTTAATGGCCCTCATGACAATATTGATCAGTTCCAGATGGCCTAAAAAGCGGGCCTCATCCTGTTTAGAAAAAGAGATCGTATATTCGAAGGAAATTTCGTTATTTTTTTGATGGTTTATGTTCTTAAAGTCAAGAGAAGCTTGATTTATGGGTAGATCATCCCGTTGAGATAGCGTGTCGAAAAGAATGGGTTGAATGGTTTTAAAATCGCAGATGCCGCAGCCGCTACACGGGTTTTTCCGGCAATCGGCGGTAAAGTCGCACCGGAGAGCCTTATGCCACTCTTCGATGAGGAACTCTTTTTTCACCATGGAATCGATATGGTCCCATGGCAGAGCACAACCGGTTTGAATGTCGGTTATTCCAAATTGATAAATATCGAAATTATGATCGGTAAAGGCTTCTTTCCATAGGCTGAAATTGAAGTGATCATGCCAACCGTCCAGTTTACATCCTTTTTTATAAGCGGAGATAAGGAGCGGTGTCAGCCGCCGGTCCCCCCTGGAAAAAATCCCTTCAAGAAGACTCACTTCCGGATCCTGCCATTTGAATTGAACCCCATGAAGTTCCAGACTCTTTTTGAGCCACGATATTTTTTCCCTGGACTCTTCGTATGAGAGTTGCCTGATCCATTGAAAGGATGTATGGGCCTTGGGAATAAAAGTGGTGACACTCACATTTAATGTGGGTTTTCGTCCTTTACCAAAGGGGATGTTCCTCAGTTTTTTGACAAGATCGACAATTCCCTGGATATCTTCATCGGTCTCTGTGGGAAGGCCCACCATGAAGTAGAGCTTGATTACCTTCCATCCCAGTTGAAAGGCGCTTTTTACGGTATCGATAATCTCCTCTTCGGTGAGGCCCTTGTTGATGACTCTTCTCAAGCGGTCGGTTCCGGCCTCAGGCGCGATGGTGAATCCGGTTTTTCTCACCCGCTTGATGAGGTTCATCAATTCAGGCGAAAGCATGTCCGCACGGACCGAAGGAAGGGATACGGCTGTATGGTTCAAGTAGGGATTTTTCTCGCCGCATCCGTTCATGAGCCTTCGGATCAATCCAGTCAGGTCCGAATAGTCTCCGGTGCTCAACGATAAGAGTGAGATATCGTCATATCCGGTTTTCTGAATTCCCTTTACGGCGATTTCATAAATATGATCGACCGATTTTTCCCTCACGGGTCTGTAGATGATGCCTGCCTGACAAAATCGGCACCCCCGGCTGCACCCTCTGGCGATTTCAATTCGAAACCGGTCATGAACCGGCTTTCCAAAGGGGACGATAGGAGAATCGGGAGTGGGCATCTGATCGATATCGGGTATAATCGACCTCTTCACCCGTGAATAGTGGGGAAAAGTGATCTCCAAGCCCTCAACATCTGAAATGATCCGATTCAGAGGATCGCTTTTATAAACCGGTTTAAAAAAAGAGGGTATATAGACCCCTTGAATTTCCGACCAGCGTTTCAGAAGCGCCTCTTTATCTTTTCCATCCTTCTCTTTCCAGGAGATCCAGCTCTCCGCCATTTCTATAATCACCGTTTCTCCATCTCCGACTACCATGGCGTCAAAAATATCGGCCACGGGTTCCGGGTTGAAAGTGGAAGGGCCCCCGGCAATGATGAATGGATGGTCAGATTTCCGTTCCGAAGAGAGAAATGGAATATTAGACATATCGAGAATAGAGAGGATGTTGGTGTAGTTCAGTTCGTAGAGAAGACTGAATCCGACAATGTCGAAACCGCTTATAGGCCGTTTTGTTTCAAGTGAAGAAAAAGGAATTTTTTCAGTTCTTAAATAATTTTCCATGTCATGCCCTGGATAAAACGCCCTTTCAGCGGCGATATCCGGGTGTGCGTTTAAAATGGAATAGAGGATCTGAATGCCGAAGTGGGAGGTTCCTATTTCATAAAGATCTGGGAATATAAGGGCCATCTTAAGTTTAACGGAGGCCTCCTCTTTTTTGATATGATTGATTTCACATCCGAGATATCGGGAGGGTTTTTCGCAAAGCGGCACAAT
>JAGVHJ010000006.1 GCA_020056645.1 Desulfobacterales bacterium | reverse complement strand
GGTGATATCCTCCATTGGTCCCGGTGTTTTTGAGGGAACCAACTGAATGAGGGGCATGGCGATGAGGGTGTGCGCGAAGCGACGGAACCCTTCAACATAAAAATTGTTTTTGACAAGAATCGCGGAATGAATGGGGGGGGTAACGATTACATGACATCTGAAGAAGTCATCAATGATCTCCTCCACCAAAGGATTCGTGTCGGTGACAAGCTCGGATTCGAAGGGAACGCTGCTTTCAAATGCGTTTTCCCTCAGGAGCCGGTTTAAAAATCCGTGAATGGTGAAGATGGCGGCTTCATCAAAGCGAACGACGGCTTTTTTCAAAGCGGTCCGGATCTCTTGTTCGCTTCTGACCGCCAAGGCGTTTTCAGAAAGCTTTGCAAGTTCTTCCGCGTCACCATCGTTCCCATCACCATTCCTGGGAAGACCGGCTTCAAAGAGAGAAAGCAGCTGACTCAGGTGGGATCTGATCCGGTCTCTCAGCTCCTTGGTGGCTTTTTCGGTGAAGGTCACGACCAGGATTTCCGCCACATCGAGCCCCTTTTCCATGATCAGACGGGCGACGATTCGTGTAATGGCATAGGTTTTTCCGGTTCCTGCGCTGGCCTCGATCAGCCGTCGGCCTGACAGGGGAAGATTCAGTAAATCGAGCCGTTGATATCCGTTCATCCGTATATCCATCCTCCGGTATTTAAATCGACTCCATCTGTTCGATCAGGGGAGAAAAAACACGCAGGGCGGTTTCTCCGAAGGCTTTTTCCTCAGGCAGGGTGGCCTTGTGGCAGAGCCGGTGATAGTCGTCGTCATATTCTCCCCCCGGACGGTAATCGCTCGATAACCATGAGGCGTATGCGGCCTTCACAGCCTCCTTTTCACCTTTTCCTTTCATAACGACCGCTTCTGCAAAGGCATAGGAGGTGTTGGGAGAGAAGGGCAGGGGCGACGAAAGTCCGGATAGAAAGAGAAAGGAGAGATCGGTGAGAAGGGTGCGGGCCTTTTCTGGAACCATTTCCCGAAAAAGAATGGCGTCTTCTTTGCCGAAGAGTCTCGTTGTTCCAGACAAGGATTTCTCCCGAATGAGGTTTAAGAAAAGATGGTGAATGAATGTTTTGAGACGGTCCCAGGGTTTCAGGGTTGCGGTTCTGAAAAAGAGCTGGCCTTCCGGGTAACAGGAAGAGAGACGGCCAGTGATCGATACGCCCGGCGGAGAGAGGTTGATCCGCTCTTCACCGGTCTTGACCGGACCCGCGTGGATCAGGGGGAAAATTTTTTCTGAAAATTCCCGAACATCCGATTCCATCTCATGAAAGAGGATTCTCCCGGTCTCGCCATGGGGCAGAAGACCTGCGGCTTTTATCCCGGTGTATCGATCGGTTGTTGTCGGATCACTCATGATCTGTTTGAGAAGAGACTCCCGAATTTGATATTTCTGAAGGGCGTTCAGGTCAAAGGGCTCCCGGTCGTCATGGGTCTCGTGGTCCGCTATTCCCAGCCGGACATGAAGGCGCTGTTCGATAAGAAACCGGGACGGTGACCTGAAGAATTCCGCAAACCGGTCAAGGCGGATGGGTGAAAAGAGTGACTCCGCCGGTTCGGGGAGTCTCTCTTGGAAAAAGGTCCGGACCCTCCGATGGGGATCATGGTGAATTCTTGCGGCATCAAGGTTTTCCGACGAATAACTGAAAAGGGACGAAGAATTTTGAAAATAATCGGCATGAAAGGGGTGGAGCCGGTGCCGGGTGACGATGATGTCACGCATGGAAGGAGGGGGCAGGTGCTTTTCTCCTTCCAGTGTATCCCGATCCTGCCTTTGGAAGGCGGACTCCATATAATCCATTAGCTCCGACACAAGAACCGACGGCGGAAGCTCGCTGTTGTCTTTCACGCTTTGGCCGATATAGCTGACAATAAACCGGTCTCTTGCAGATAATAGGCTTTCGAGAAAAAGATACCGGTCTTCATGGCGTTGATGACTGTCGCAGAGACGTTTTTTTTGCGCCATCAGGCTGAATCCCGGATTCTCAAATTGCCTGGGATAATCTCCGTCGTTCATTCCCAGAAGATAGACCACCCTGAAGGGAATGCTCCGCATGGGGAGAAGGGTGCAGAAAGTAACGCCGGATCGGATATAGCCGCTCCCGCCCCCTATCATTGAGAATTTTTTTTTGAGGAGGAAGAGGAGAAGATCAAGGGATACCAAACCGTCAAAACCGGAAAGGGCCTGATATCCATTTAACCCTTTCTGATTCAGCGTATCGCGGATGGGAAGGATATCTCCTTCCGTGGTCTCATCCACGATGAAAAATGCCGAGAGGATCCCATCGAGTCTTTTCGCCCAGGTATCAAGGGTGGCGGGCTCAGAGAGCCGTTTCCCGTGATGAAAGATCATCTCCGCGAATTCAACAAAAGCGCCCATGATCCTCGCGTTTTCTCCTTCAAAATTCCCCATGGGGAGAATCCCCATAAAGGTATCACAGGCTTCTTTTGCAGGAAGGGCGTATCCCAACAGCATTCGCTCCATGCCAAACCCGAAGGTGTTTTCCTGAAAAGGCGGCAGTCCCAAATTTTTTTTATACGCCCCATCAATGCCCCAGGAAATGCCTGCCTCATTGATCCACTCTCTAATTAAAATCAGATCCGCTTCTGTTAGACCGAATTTTTTTAAGACCGCGCCATTTTCGAGAACATCGAGCAGGGCAGAGGCCTTATACCGATTCTTTCCCAGGGAGAGGATCGCAAGAAAGCTCTCCGTTATTCGGTTGGCGCTCCTCACGGAACGGTCGGCGATCGCGTAAGGGATCTTTGGAAAATCGGTTTCAAGGCTGGTGTCGAAAACCGCCTGAATATAGGGCGCATAAAGAGAAACATCCGGCATCATGACCACGATATCACCGGGGGAAAGATCCGGGATTTCGTGAAACAGGGAGATCAGGGTGTCATGGAGAACCTCAATCTCCCGGAGGGTGGTGTGACAGGAGGAGATGTTGATCGACCGGTCGCTGGCCAGGCTTCCAGTAATATCCGTCTTGCCGCGGTTTTCCATGTGGAGGATATCGTTTTGGATCATCGAAAGGAGGCTATTTTTTTCTGACTCCTCAAAGAGCTCTTCACCGGTGTCGCCCACCCGGTTTAGAATCAGGCTGAAAAATTCCCGGCCCACGGCCCCCATGGAGCCTAACAGGGGATTACCGGTTTCATAGTACTGGTCTTCATCGGTCAGGCCCGTTTCCGAAAACCGGAGGATTTCCTTTTCGCCATAGCAGTACTCCCAATACTCCTTGCAGGGATTGAGGTAGAACATGAACACTTCCGATCTTCGGGAAAGGGCCTGGAAGATGTCCATATAGTAGGGGGGGAGGGTCGAAATGCCGAAGATGGAGATTCGCTCGGGAAGCCCCGCCACCTGATCGATGGCCTCGATTAGGCGGGCCTTCAGGCTCGCGTGATGGAGGAGTGGAGCGCCGGTTCCGGCCCCGGAGATGGTCCGCCACAAGTGGGCCTGCCAGGCTTCGCCGTTCAGCGCCGCCTCGTTGCCCCCGCTTCCTTCCTCCCATTTCATGATGATATCGGGCCGGTAAATCAGGTACTGGTCGAAGACGCCCGCGATTTTTTCTGACAGCTGATAGATTTTCAGGCCGGTTGCATCATGGGCCAGGTAGTCTCTCACCGGGGTGAACAACGCCTCTTCCAGTAGAAGGGGAAGGGCCTTCATGATCCGCCATGTCATTGTTTCGGGCGATAGAAGCGGGCTCTCCGGAAGGGGAGTGACCCGCCTGAACAAATCGTAGACAAAGGGTTTGGGAAAGGGGAAGACCATATTGGCCGCTATCGTGTTGATCCGGGCCATTTCTAAGCTTATCCAGCGAGCCATGCCTGGGCTCTGCACGATAATGGTTTCCTGGGCGAGAGGGGAGATGGGCGCCGCCTCCCTCACGATCCGGGCGAGGCTCTCCATGAGCCGCTCAAGCCTGTTGCTTGTAATCAGATGGAATCCGGACATGATGGTTCCCGCTATTTTTTGATCTTTTCCCTCATGGATCTCAGAGCCGACACATCCTGACACACATCGGTAAATTCGCAGGCGTCACAGTCAAAAGACATCTCCACGATCATTTTATTCATGGCTCCGGTGATCCGGATGGCCTGATCGGCGATCTCCTTGAGGGCAATGACATCTTCTTTTCCGGAGGTGACGAAGAAAATTTCAACCGAAGATACATAGGCTTTTTCACGGAACCGGTCGATCAGCTTTCCCCCCAGGATATCCAGGGAAAAGCCGTTCTGGATCGCCTCCTTACTGACACGGCTCCACTCTCTCTGATACTGGGAGGTGGCCCGCATCATGTAGCCTTTGAGGTCGATATCGTAGCGGATCGATTCCATCTCCCGGTAGCGGTCGTATGAATTTTCATGGGAAAAACCGGTTCCGCCCACAAGAACCACCTTACCGAAAGAGAGTTTTTTATCGACCGCCTGAGGCAAATCCGGCCCGACAATCGAAATCCGGCCATCGTTGATCTGTCCCGAGTCATCTTCAAAGAGAAGAAACGAGGCGGACTCGTTCTGGGGATTCCCCAGTTCCACAGCCATATCCTGTTCAAGGACCAGATTTCTGTTCCCTCCCTCGGGCCAGACCGTTTTTTTGGCATGAACGATCTCCCGCACCTCTCCCAGGGCTTTTTTCCGGTCCATAAACGCCCTGATATCATTGAATTGCCTTTCAAAAAATGTCATGTTCCGCACCTTCGTTTTTTCGTTTGGTTGCCATTGATAGACCCAGGATCTCCCCGGAGTGTTACAGGCATATGACAAATAGGGGGGATGGTCAAGAAAAGCCTTTTACCCTTCGCTTCGGAAAAACCATCTCTTTTACTCGATCTTCAAGTTTTTAGGAAATTTGTTCAAATCCAAGGCGGAAAAAAATTTTGACCGCAGGAATACATGAGGTATTTCGAGGATCAAAATTTT
>JAGVHJ010000251.1 GCA_020056645.1 Desulfobacterales bacterium | reverse complement strand
CGATAAAAGAAAAAAGCAGAAAGACGCATTTTTTAAGCATTCGACTCCTCCATTCTTGATGATTCCTCTGTCACTCTGTTTTATGCCAATTGTGAAAAAAAACAAAATTACATTGTGTGATCGATGTCAAGAGTTATTAATCCATTTTTCTAAAAAAACGGAATTACACTCCGTGACAGAGGTTATCCGACACAATCATGAAGTCTATCGATCGCCTCCAAAAAAGGCGTTCTCTTGTCCTTGCCTTTCATGGAGAGCGCCTGTATCGTTTAGAATCTTCCGAACCATTTCCGCCAGCGCATGAATGGAAAAGGGCTTTTGAATAAAGTGGGAGCCCTTTTCCAGAATGCCGCGATGAACGATCAGGTCATCGGAGTATCCGGACATATAGAGCACCTTGATATGGGGAAATCGGCCCGATAGCCGTTCAACCAGCTCAACCCCATTCATTCCAGGCATCACCACATCGGTTAGGACCAAATGGATCGGCCCGGCGTAATTTTTAAGGGAAGCCAGGGCCTCTTCACCGCCCTCAGCGGTCAGGATCGTGTATCCCTTCTCTTCGAGAATCGTAAACGCGATGTTTCTCACCATTTCATTATCTTCCGCCAGCAGGATGGTCTCCCATCCCTTCAGATCCGAAAGCGCCTCCCGCTCCTTTTCCTTGGGGATCTCATGGCCCCTCACGAGCGGCAGGTAAATTATAAACGCCGTTCCACTATTCAGAATGCTTGAAACTGTAATGGCGCCTCCATGCTGTTTGATGATGCCATAAGAAGTGGCGAGCCCTAATCCACTTCCTTTTTCTCTCTCCTTGGTGGTGAAAAAAGGCTCGAAGATTTTTTCAAGGATATCCTTCTCCATCCCGAACCCTGTATCACTGACGCCAAGCATGGCATACTCACCCGGAGGCAGTTCCACATCTTTTTCGAAAAGCCTGTCGCTCAATTTCGTCACGGCGGTTTTGATGGTGAGCACCCCGCCCTGGGGCATGGCGTCCCTTGCATTGACGGCAAGGTTCATGACGACCTGCTCAAGCTGCCCCGTATCCCCCACCACCCAAGGATGATCAGAAGAAAGAACGAGGACCAGTTCGACGTCCTCGCCGATGACCCGGCTCAGCATCTTTTCAAAACCGGTCAGGAGCTGGTTCAGATCCACTGGTTTCATCTCAAGCACCTGTTTCCGGCTGAACACCAAAAGCTGACGGACCAGATCCCTGGCCCGAAGGGCGGCTTGGACAACCTGCTCCCATCGATGGTATTGGGGTGTCTCCTCATCCGCTTCGACCAGCAACAGCTCGCTATAGCCAAGGATAACACTCAACAGGTTGTTGAAATCGTGGGCCACGCCTCCGGCCAGTCGTCCCACCGACTCCATCTTCTGGGCTTGCTGGAGCTGAAACTCAAGATTGCGCCGTTCGGTGATATCACGCACAACCGCAAACATCCCGATGACGCGTCCTTTGGTGTCCCGGATGGGAGAACCGATCGTCTCTCCGATGAAGATCTCCCCATTGGCCCTGCGATAATGGACTTGATAGGGCTCCAGGGAAGGAGCCGCTCCCGCATGATACCGATTGAGACCCTGCTCCACGAAATCCTCCCGCCAGGCATATAGCATTGACGTCTCTTGACCGATAACCGCATCCGGCTCGTGACCGAAAATTTTCACAAAGGCCGGATTAACCCGCATGATCCGGCGTTCCACGTCCGCATATATAAGGGCGTCGGGGAATGTTTGGAAAATCTGAGAGAGCTCTTCGTGCTGATTTCTCAAAGACTCTTCAGCCATTTTCCGTTCGGTGATGTCCGCGAAAATCGCGAATACATGAACGGGTTTAGGGTCTCCGGGGTGAAAAGAAGGAATGGCCGAAATAACGATCCAGCGCGTTTGCCTGGTTTTCGGGTGGGTGATCCCCATCACCACCCCGCTGACCGTATTTCCGGTTCGAAGGGCGACCATTCCCGGATGATCTTCTCCCGGAAAGGGAGCGCCATCTTCATGGATGGCCTGCCAATTGGGAGAGGTCGACGTCAGGCCCCGCATCTCATCAAGGGAGAGTCCCAGAATTTGTTCGGCCGCTGGGTTGGCCGACAAAATCGCCCCTTGGGAATCCTGGTAGACCACCCCTTGGGTCATGGTCTCAAAGAGATTGCGATACCGCTTTTCACTTTCCAGGAGTTTTTCATTGACGTTGAACAGATGGCCGGTTCTGGCCCGCAACTGAGTACGCAGCACAAAAATAATGATCACCGTGAGAAGGATGAACCCGGAAAAGCCGGCCATACCCCAGAAAAATCGTTTTTGCGTGACGACCCTGGGGGGCCTTTCCATCCATCTCCCCAATGCTTTGTAGTAAATGGAACCCGACTCCGCCTTCATGGATTTCAAATGAAAATCGATGGCGTGAAGGAGGTCCGCGTTGCAGCCCTTGGCCGACGCAAAAAAGAGCGAGACAGGATTGAACACAACCGGTGTTTTCACCAGTCCATACTCTTGATACCAGTAATCACCAAAGAAGTAGTTGGAAACAGCCGCATCGACACGCCCGTCCCTTGCGAGAGAAAACGCCTCTTCGTAGGTATTCGCCTCCACGATGACGCATTGATACCCGAAGCCGCGGGCCAGCTGTTCCAGTATCTTTTCTTGAATGGAATCCTTGAGCAAGGCCACGCTCCGCCGGTTTAAATCGGACATTTTTTTGATGCCCGCATCTTTACCGGCGTAAATCTGGGTCCAGCTTTCGATCACCAGCTCCTCATGAAAATCGAACTGTTGAACCCGTTCCGGTGAAATCGCCACGTCCGGCATCAAATCGATTTGACCCTCTTTCAATGCCCGCAGGCATTCGGGCCAATCGCAATGCACATAGGAGAGCTCCCACTTCTCCCCCTCGGCGACCGCCTCTAAAATTTCTATAAAAATTCCTGCGGCCCGCCCCT
>JAGVHJ010000470.1 GCA_020056645.1 Desulfobacterales bacterium | reverse complement strand
GGCCGTTTTCACCACCTCTCCCAGGGGATACATGTAGTAATCGGATATCCACTCGAAGAAAGGGATCATTGAGTCTGGAAAGAGGGGAACCTCATCCAGAATATCCACCACCGGTTTTAAACGGGCCGCCTCCTCTTCTTCGATATTCTCCCGAAAACGCCAGATATATCCAGTGATCATCCGCTTTCCAAAGGGAACCCACACCCTTTTCCCAACGGCGGCCAAGGGCGATAGCTCCTCTGGCGTCCAATAGGTGTAAAGGCCTGGGACCGGCAGGGCTGGAGCCACATCGATATAGTGCTTGCCCGTTCCTATCGTTCCCCCAGGGGAATATAGTTGGTCAACCCAGCGCCCGTATAAATCTGGCGGGGACGGGCGATTTTCCCTTCCGGATCCTCCATGCCTTCCTGCCACTGGGCGATCCATCCCGGCAGACGGCCGATGGCGAACATCACGGTGAACATGTTCAGGGGGATCCCCATGGCCCGGAGCACGATTCCGCTGTAGAAATCCACGTTGGGGTAGAGATGCTTATCGATGAAGTAGGTGTCTGTCAGGGCCGCCTCTTCCAGCTCCTTTGCAAGGTCCAGGAGGGGATCTTTTTTCTTCAATTTGCCAAGCACCATGTCGCACATTTTTTTCATGATTTTGGCCCGGGGGTCGTAGGTTTTATAGACCCGGTGGCCGAAACCCATTAATCTGAAATTTTTCTTTTTGTCCTTGGCCATTTCGATGACCTGGCGGATGCTTTGGCCGTTTTTTTGTATGTTCGTTAGCATTTCGATGACCGCCTGGTTAGCGCCGCCGTGAAGCGGACCCCAGAGGGCCGCGATTCCAGCGGAAATGGCGGCATAGAGGTTTACTTTTCCGCTGCCGACAACCCGGACTGCCGTCGTGGAACAGTTCTGCTCGTGATCCGCATGGAGAATCCAGAAAACGTTCAGAGCCTTGACCAGGTCTTCATCCATCTTGTATGGATTGACCGGATTGTCGAACATCATATTTAGAAAATTGGCGCAATAGGAATAGTCGGGCCGCGGATAGATCACCAGATGCCCCCGGCTCATCCGGTAGGACATGGCCGACATGGTGCGTATCTTTGAAATCAGGTTGAGGGTGGTGTAGGTCTGCTCCTCCTCAATGTCATAGATGGGGTAAAAGCTCTTCAGGGCGTTCACCATGGCCGACAGGATACCCATGGGGTGGGCGTTTCTGGGGAAGTTCTGGTAAAAGAACTTCATGTCCTCATGGACCATGGAACTGTCGTTTAAGAGAACCCGCATCTGGGTCAGCTGCTCCCTGTTGGGCAGATGGCCGTTAATGAGAAGGTATGCGGTTTCGACGAAGGTGGAGTGTTCGGCCAGCTGTTCGACCGGAATGCCCCGGTATCTCAGGACGCCTTTTTCACCATCCATGAACGTGATGGCGCTTCTGCAGCAGCCGGTATTCCCGAATCCCGGATCATGGGTGATATAGCCGGTCGTTTTTCGGAGCTGGGCAATGTCTATGGCCTTCTCTCCCTCGGAACCGACAATGACTGGAAATTCAAAGGTTTTTCCTTCGATAATGATCTTGACACGTTCGCTCATCATGCACCTTCCGCGATTACGGTTAACGGATTTTATTTTCCTCATTTCTGACGCGGAACATTAACAGCAACTTATCCCATAAAACAAGAAAATATTTGACAACAAAACTAAAATCCATAATTATCATCCGCAATAACGGTGCAAGAGATCCGGAGTGAGCCAGAGATGATTCAGATTATTCATTTTATTAACAGGGAGACCAAGTATAATGAGTGATGCGACGGAAAAACTGAGAAACATAATGATGGCCGGTCATGGCGGTTGCGGCAAAACGTCCCTCTCCGAAGTCATGCTTTTCAATGCCGGCTCCACCAGTCGTCTGGGGAGCGTGGATGATGGAAATTCATCACTGGATTTTGACGAAGAGGAGATCAAACGAAAAATTTCGCTGAGCACCGCCGTCCATCACTATTCCTGGAAAAATCACTACGTTAACATCATCGATACTCCCGGCGATCAGAATTTCTTTTCTGAAACCAAAACCTGCATGCCCGCGGCGGACGGCGTCATCGCCGTGATGGATGCGGTGAGCGGCCTTGAGGTCCGGACCGAGCAGGCCATCGGATTTACCAGCGAATTCAATCTACCATGCGCCCTTTTCATCAATAAGATGGACCGGGAACGGGCCGATTTCACGCGGGCCATGGAGTCGACCGCAGACAGAATCTCCCCCAAGACCATTATCATTCAACTGCCCATCGGCGTCGAAGATGGGTTTAACGGCATCGTGGATCTTGTATCCCTTAAAGCCTACCAATACGATGCAGCCGGCAAGGCGACCAAAATCGACATCCCGGCGGATATGCAGGATATGGTCGATGTAGAGAGAGAGTCCCTGGTGGAAAATATCGCTGAAGCGGACGACGCCCTTCTTGAAAAGTACCTGGAGGGGATCGCCCTTACCCAGGAGGAACTGGTCGGCGCGTTGAGAAAAGGGATTCTCAAGCGTCAGTTCATCCCCGTACTATGCGGATCGGCAAAGAAAAATATCGGAATCGACCTTTTGGCCACCTTTATTGTTGAGAATATGCCTTCACCCATTGACCGGGGCGCCTTTCAGGCGTTCAAAGGGGAGGAGGAGATCTCTCTCGATCCGGATCCGAAAAAGCCCTTCGCCGCGTTTGTCTTCAAAACCATTATCGATCCCTATGCCGGACAGCTCTCCATTTTCAGGATCGTTTCCGGGAAGCTTGGAAAAGACGGCACCTTTCTGAACACCACCAAAGATGTGAAAGAGCGGTTCACCCAGCTCCTCTGTATTGAGGGTAAGGATCAGAAGACGATCACCGAAGCAGGTCCCGGATCGATCGTTGCGTTTACCAAGCTGAAAAGCACTTCCACCGGGGACACGATCTGCGATGAGGGGAATCCTGTCACATTCAAGTGCGCGACGCCGCTTTCGCCGATCATTGCCTTCGCCATCACCGCAAAAACCAAGAAGGACGAGGATAAGCTCTTCTCATCGTTGACCAAACTCATCGAAGAAGACCCGTCGCTCACCATCACCAGAAACACCGAAACCAAGGAAACCGTTCTTTCAGGAAGGGGCCAGGTCCACATTGAGGCCACCATCGGAAAACTCAAACGGAAATTCAACGTTGAGGTCGACTACAAGATGCCAACGGTTCCTTATAAAGAGACCATCAAGAAAAAGGTACGAGTTCAGGGAAAACACAAGAAACAGTCGGGCGGCCACGGCCAATACGGTGACTGCTGGGTTCAACTTGAACCGCTTCCCCGGGGTAAGGGATTTGAATTCGTCGACGCGGTTGTGGGTGGCGTCATTCCCAGACAATATATCCCGGCCGTTGAAAAGGGGATCGTGGAAGCAGCGGTCAGGGGCGTTCTCGCGGGCTTCCCCTGCGTGGATTTTAGGGCCACCGTCGATGACGGCTCTTACCATGCGGTGGATTCGTCGGAAATGGCTTTCAAGGTGGCCGGTTCCCTTGCCTTTAAAAAAGCGGTTCTCGAAGCCAATCCGGTGCTTTTGGAACCCATCATGAAACTGGAGATCACCACTCCCGATGATTACATGGGAGATATCATGGGGGATCTGAATGCTCGGCGCGGACGGGTTCTCGGTATGGACTCGGCGGGAAAGATGCAGGTCATCAAA
Organism: Desulfobacterales bacterium; assembly: GCA_020056645.1. Taxonomy (GTDB): domain Bacteria; phylum Desulfobacterota; class Desulfobacteria; order Desulfobacterales; family JAHIVH01; genus JAHIVH01. The sequence goes on along the minus strand of JAGVHJ010000470.1, from coordinate 1,093 downwards.
GCCAATGTGCCCCTTTCTGAAATATTGATGTATGCGGCGGACCTGATCTCCATGACGGGCAGCCGGGGGGAGTTCACCATGGAGTTCTCCCACTTAGATGAAGTGCCGTCCGAAATGGCTGAAAAAGTCATCGCGGCCGTGAAACAGCATCAGCAGGACGCTGAATAAAATTACTATCGCCTCTCATTTTTTCTTTTCTTCATATAGGTCCGGCTGGCCCAGATTCTTTCTGGTCCGGTCGGACCTCCTCTTGATTCCGTACCGGCGCCCTTTTTTTTTAAAGAATCATCCGTGGGATCTCCCTTTAACTCGATCTTCAAGTTTTTAGGAAATTTGTTCAAATCCAAGGCGGAAAAAAAATGCCCGCAGGAATACATGAGGTATTTCGAGGAGCAAAATTTTTTTCCAACGCCGGAGTTGGGAAAATTAACAAAAACTTGAACATCGAGCTTAACGTACTTTTCTGTCCGTGAAAGAGGGCAGGGGGCTCAGTTGATCTTTTGATAGATGCTGGGAGTCACCGAAGAGAGGCCGGGGTTGATTCCAAGAAGATTTTCCGACTGACCGATGATAAAGAATCCAGAGGGTTTCAGTGCCCTGACAAGGGATGTGATGACCTGGGTCTTGGTGGGCAGATCAAAGTATATCATGACGTTTCTCAAAAAAATGATCTCATACCTCTCCACCGGGATATCGGTGATCAGATTGAACCGTTTAAAGGTCACATATCGTTTCACCTCCTCCTTCACCCGGATATAGTGCTCATAACGGTTCTGGCCTTTTTGAAAATATCTGGAAAGGATATCGGGCGGAATGGCTTTCGCCCTTTCCATGGGGTAGATACCTTGCTGGGCCGCCTGAAGCATGGTCGCTGAAATATCGGTTCCCAGGATCTCGAAAGAGATGCCGTTGGCAAGCATCTGAACGGCTATGGAGTAGGCCTCTTCTCCGCTTGATGATGCGGCGCTCCATATTTTATAGTGCTTTGTCCGGTCAATCGTTTTGAGAAGATATTCACAGTGTTTATTCTCCCTGAAAAAGAAGGTGTGGTTGGTCGTGACCCCATCAATGAAGTTCGCGTATTCTTCGGGAT
>JAGVHJ010000254.1 GCA_020056645.1 Desulfobacterales bacterium | reverse complement strand
TGAGGCCGCGGGCCCGGTCGCAGACAACCGAGCCGATATTTCCGTAACCGATGACGCCCAGGGTCTTGTTGAAAAGCTCGCGGCCTTGGAATTTTTTCTTTTCCCATTGGCCTGCCCTGAGGGAGGCGGTGGCCTGGGGGATGTTCCGGGTGAGAGACATCATGAGGGCGATGGCGTGTTCGGCGGTGGTCACCACGTTCCCGCCCGGCGTGTTCATGACGGCGATTCCCTTTTTCGTCGCCGCGGGGATATCCACGTTGTCGAGGCCGATGCCCGCCCGGCCAACGACTTTCAATTTGGTCGCGGCTTCAAGAATATCTTCCGTCACCTTGGTGGCGCTCCGGATGGCGAGTCCCTCATAGTCGCCGATTATTTTTTTCAGCTCTTCAGGGGAGAGCCCGGTTTTCACGTCAACCTCGATTCCCTCCTCCTCCTTGAAAATGTTAATTCCCGCTTCTCCCAGATTATCGCTTACTAATACTTTCATTTTGGTTTTCCTTTTTTTATCGACCGGGCTCTACCCGTTTTTCTGTTGAAATATTCTCATGAAATCCACCAGGGCCGAAACCGCTTCCACATTGGTGGCGTTATATATGGAGGCCCGGCATCCGCCCACGGACCGGTGCCCTTTCAGACCGCCGAAATCATTGGCGGTGGCTTGTTTAATGAACTCTTTCTCCAGCTCTTCCGTGGGAAGCCTAAAGGTGACGTTCATTAGGGAGCGGCTGTCCGCGTCGGCGGTGGGCTTATAAAAACCGCTTTTATCCATGAAATCGTACAAAATTTTCCCTTTCTTCTGATTGATTTTTTCCATATTGGCAAGGCCGCCCACGCTCTCTTCCAACCACTTCATGACGAGCTGGATCGTGTAAATTCCGAAACAGGGCGGCGTGTTGTACATGGAGTTCCCTTCCGCATGGATGGTGTATTTGAGCATGGTTGGGATATTTTTGGGAGTGAGCTTCAGAAGGTCATCCCGGATAATCACCATGCAGACGCCTGCGGGGCCGATGTTCTTTTGGGCTCCGGCATAGATCAGGCCGAATTTTTTCACATCGATTGGACGGCTCATGATGTCGGAAGACATATCCGCGACAATGGGTACGCCATTGGTATCGGGGAAAGAGGCCCACTGGGTGCCTTTGATGGTGTTGTTGGAGGTGATGTGAACATAGGCCGCCTTGGGATTGAAAGCGATGTTTTTGGGAATATAGGCGAAATTCCGGTCTTCCGAAGAAGCGGCCACGTTAACCTTTTTCCCGAGGAGCTGGGCCTCCTTGATGGCTTTGGTGGCCCAGGTGCCGGTATTGACATAGTCGGCCTCTCGATCATCCGGGAGGAGATTCATGGGGACCATGGCGAACTGAAGGCTGGCGCCGCCCTGAAGGAAGAGAACGTGATAGGAGTCGTCCAGGTTCAAGAGCCTTTTGGTTCTTGCGATGGCATCGTTCAGCACCTCCTCGAACCATTTGGACCGGTGGCTCACTTCTGTGATGGACATGCCGCTGTCGTTAAAATTCAGAAATGAGTTTTGAATCTGCGCGAGCACGCCAAGCGGCAAGCTTGCAGGGCCTGCATTGAAATTGTAGATGCGATTTCCCGTCATGATCGTATTCCTTTTTTTAAATATAAATAAGTTTCATTGACCCGAGGTTCGCCGGTAAAAACCGTGCCGCCCCCAATCAAAATTGTTACAAGAACCGAAAAACTGCCGTATTAGCGCAGAATACCTTTGGGATGTCAAATAAAATTTATCAACGATATCGATTGGTTCTGATGATAGAGACTGTTTTTAGGGCCTCTTTTTAAGGAGATGATAAAAAACCGGATCAGGGGTTACCGGTATTGGAAAAAAATGATGTCGATAACCCCTTTTTCATGAAATTTCATTTTTTTAGGGTCAGGGGGTTTGGATCAGGGCGTTTTTTGCATCCTCTCTTTTTTCATAAATATGGGGAGAAACGTTTCGTTTGATCAAGGCCTCTCCCAATTTCATCCGCAAAAACGCGCTGGTGGTGTACCGGGTGACGCCGATATAGAACCGGTTGACCACCTGGTCGACCATGAGGGTGTACGCCTCGATGATCTCCGGATTAATGGAGAAATTGTCATAATTCACGATGGTGTAGACCTTTTTGTCTAGGGGAAGGAGAATTTTTTCAACACTTGCCCGGATGGCCTCGATGTCGTCCGCCGTATTGACCGAAAGCCCCTCGAAATTGACGAAGAAGAAGTTCTTTTCCGGGTCATAGCTCAGGCGATCCTCCAGGGAGACCGAAAGGATTGTCTGCTTCAATCCCATGGGCTCGTCACGGAAAATGCGCCCATCCATCAGCCGGGGCGTTCCCTTGACGATGGGGGCGAAATCCATCTGCTCCAGAATATCCTTATGAATATCGATTCCGGGAGCCACTTCAATCAGTTCCATACCCTCGCGGGTGAGGGAAAAGACGCACCGTTCCGTAACAAAGAGGATCGGCTGATTCCGTTCAAGGGCATAGGCCCCGCTGAAGGTGATCTGTTCCACGGCATCGATGAATTTTTTGACCCTCCCCTCCCGGATGATCCGCAGTGCGCCGTTTTCAATGGTGATTTCCAGATCCTTTGCCGTGAAGGTGCCCACGAAAACCACTTTTTGCGCGTTCTGGCTGATGTTGATGAATCCGCCCGCGCCCGCGATTTTCGGGCCGAATTTGCTCACATTCAGGTTCCCGTTCCGGTCTGCCTGGGCAAGCCCTAGAAAAGCGATGTCGAGGCCGCCGCCGTCATAGAAATCGAATTGATAGGGCTGGTCGATGATGGCGTCGGCGTTGGTCCCAGCTCCGAAACTCAAGCCCCCGGCGGGAATGCCTCCGATCAGCCCTGGCTCCGCCGTGAGGGTGATGAAATCGAGAATTTTTTCCTCGCTGGCCACCTGGGCGATCCCCTCGGGCAT
>JAGVHJ010000135.1 GCA_020056645.1 Desulfobacterales bacterium | reverse complement strand
TTTTTTACCATGTTTGGCAACCTTTTCAAAAGGTTGGCTCCCGGCAGGGCCGTCAAGGCGAATCCTACACGCGATTACCCTGAAAGGCAGTCAGAGTGATTGATTTGGGGGTCATCTATTCGCTATGCCTTTCCCATGAATCTCTGTATATTAGAAAGAGCACAGTCTTGACAACCCATTTTAATCAATATTCAAGATATGACACCATCACCCCTCCGGGGGCCAAATTTTAAAAATCTGGACAAATGGGTTTTGGTTCCTCGTTACGAGGCAGAGCCTCGTAACGAGAAGCGACCCCACTCTCTCTTATTTTGCAATTATCTTCTCGGATACCATCGGAATTTCTTGAATGTGGACAGGCTTCAAATAAAATGGTATTCTCTCAAAAAATTAATCCTGTTAGAATCTTTTCTAATAACACAAGAATCGATCGCGAGCGGCGAACGCCTCTGATTTTGAATCAAGACCGTCCCTGTTTTTCCTCCTTGCATGGTCCATGGAATAGATGAATTCCGGCCCACGATGGGAAAAAGGGTCATCTGTTTCTGAATTGGACGGAACCAACGAAAGAGAATCATTTATGAAATCATTCGTATCCATTCAAACCAAAATGATTTTGCAGACGATGATCATCATATCCATGATTTTTTTGGTGGTTTTGCTCCTGATGATTGTCAAAGATCTGCGCTCCGTGGATCAAAGCATCGCCAAGTCCGCAAAAAATATCAAAAATTCCATCATCATCAAAGGAAAGCTGTTGGCCAAAAACAACAGCATGGCGATGGCGGGGATGGCCGAAGACAACGCATTCACCTCTGTCCAGACGCTGGTTTCATCGGCCGTGAAGGATGATCCAGATATTCTCTATGGCATCTACATGGATTCCCAGAGCGTGGCATGGGCCCATGCGTCTCTCGATAATCCATCGGGAAAAATGAACGGTAAACAGAGCATGACCGACGGTGTCTCCCTCTGGGCCGCCTCTCTCAAAGAGGTCGATTACAAAGTGTATCCGCTGGGAAAGAAAGAGATCATTGAATTTTGCGCCCCGGTTTTTGTCAAGGATGGCATTATCGGGTTTATCCGGTACGGCATCAGCACGGAGTCCATGAATCAGGCCCTTTTGGAATTAAAATCAGACAGCATCCGCATCCGGAATCAGATGATCGCCATCCTGGTCTCTCTTGCCGTCGCCTCTCTTGCGATCAGCTATTTTATCGTAAAACACCTGGCCGTAAAAATCACGGCGCCGATTCAATCGTTGGTCCACCTGGTGAAAAGGATCGCCGAAGGCGATTATAACACCCCCATTTTATCCAGAAACAACGATGAAATTGGGTTACTTGAATCCGACGTGGAAAAAATGCGCATCGCCATCAAGGCACTGACGGAAAACTTAGAACAACTGGTGCAAGAACGGACCAACCAGCTTGAGGAGGCCAATCTCAGTTTGAAGGAGGCCATGAATGAGCTGTGGGGTGAAATGGCCCTTGCAAAAAAGATCCAGATGGCGCTTCTTCCGGACAAGCCCACCATTCCAGGCTATGAAATCTGCGCCTACATGGACCCGGCGGATGAGGTGGGCGGCGACTATTACGATGTGATCAACGCCGCCGGGAAAGATTGGGTGGTGATCGGCGATGTGTCCGGCCATGGCATTCCGGCAGGCCTGATCATGATGATGACCCAGACGGCCATTCAGAGCGTTGTAATCGAAAAACCAGACGGCCAGCCTTCGGACCTGATTAAAAATGTGAACCGGGTGATCGCAGGCAACATCTCCCGTCTGGGAGAAAATATATATATGACGCTCAACGTTTTTGCCATCCATGAGCGGGGCGTATTCCATTTTTCAGGGCTTCATCAGGATATATTGATATATCGAAAGAGCGCCCAACGGGTCGAAACGGTTGAAACAACCGGGATGTGGATCGGCATGGTTGACAATCTTGACAATATGGTTTCGGATGAGTTGCTGAAAATCGATATCGGGGATACTCTTTTCTTATATACGGATGGAGTCACGGAGGCGGAAATAAAAAATGACGGGAGTAGAACCAAGAGCACCGAGACCATGTTTGGAGAGAAGAATCTATTAAACTTCTTCTCCCAGCATGGCGACAAGGAGCCCTCTCTCATCAAATCGCTGCTCATCGACACGCTCAAAGAGTACCATCGGGATGACGACGTGACCTTCATTATTATGAAGCGGATCGCCTGAACAGGGCGGAGACGATTCCCCAAAAGACCATCCGGCGCGGCGGGCGCGGCGGCATGAAAGGGACAAACGATCAGGATGATCCCATCAAGGCCCGCTTCTGCGCGGCGACACGCGCGTCCGCCTCAATCCCCGGATCTTTTCCACCTTTGATGACGATCTCCTCGAGGGACAATCGTCTCACCAGATGGGGTGTCTCCTTCCTCACCAAGGTTTCAACGATGGCCCCCATTGCGAATGGTTTTCCATTTCTATAGGCGGTTTTCGAATCAAACCGTTTTTTATTCTCTCCCCACCACTGCTTCCATTGATCTGGATTCTCCGAAAGCCTCCGGCCCCCCCTGGTGGAGATCTCCCCGGTTTCGCCGGACAGAGGAGCGTCGTTTTTCAATTGTTCCCGCTCTTCCTCAAAAAGGGCGTCCGGGTCTGTTTCTTCCGGAACAGCAACCTCCTCGTAAAGATCGGAACACAGAATCAGATTGAGCGCCATGGCGGCCGCAGGGGAGAGCTCTTTTTGCGTCAGATGGTCGATGAGAATATCGATGGAGGAGAGATCCCCCAAGAATCCAAGGGCGAGAATCGCCTCTTCGCCGCGCTTCCGTTTCCGAAGCATGTCATGAATACTCTTGGCCATTTCCCGGGTTCCGGCCAAACCGATCAGAATAAATGGCCACTCTTTTGTTTCGGCCTTTGTTAACAGCGAGGGAACAAGCTCCAGGTGTCCCGACCTCAAGAGGGCCAGGGCCGCTTCGAAAGAGAGCGCGTCATCTTCATGCTCCAGGTGATTCTTCAATAAATGGTGGATGGTTGGATCGCCAAGACGTCCCAATGCCCAGATAAGTTCCGGAAAGGTTTCCGTCCCATTTTTTTCCAGCACCTCACGGAGGAGGCCCCCAAGGGGAAACCGCCGCCAGCCTGCGACGAGGGAGGCGATTCTGACACGGTTGGGCTCCCCGGACGAGAGCATCTCTTCTATCAGATCGCGCCAGCTTTGAGGCATCTCATGTTTGAGGGCATCGGTCACAGCCCTTACCCTTTCCAGGTCGTTGAAATCGAGCCCATTTACGATTTCCAGGAAATCCTCCCTTTGGCGCTGACGGCAAAAGACACAAAGAGCCGCGTAAAGCTCACCGGCATCTCCGGAACCGGCCTGCATTCGACAGACACCCAGGGCCAGGGTTTCGCCCACGACCAATCCATCGATATGGGCTTCCAGCCGATCTTCATACCCATCGATATCCACCCAGTCGATCTCAGGGTCATTCATCAGCCCCAACCGCGTTTCATACAAAAAAGAGGCCTCCTCCAGATGTTCGAGATAGAGCCCCACATAAAAGCCTTTTTCCGACGGGCCTTCCGTTAAGATCGGTCTCTCTTTTTTTTCCTCTTTTTTCATACTGGTTTCGATCCGGCTTTCTTTAAGAGATTTGGAAAATACCAAGTATACCTAATTTGACGTTGTTTTGGTTATTTTCAGCTCAGAATAGATAGTCGCCCCCGGCGGCCCTGCTGGGAGCCGACCTTTTGAAAAGGTTGACAAACAATTTTGTCGCCGCTTTCAGAAATAGGCGTCGATGTCATCTGAGCGATCTTTAAGAATTCTATCCTCAACCCCATTTGTCCAAATTTTTAAAATCTGGCTGCCGGAGGCATGAATGAAGGGTATTTCAATCACTTTTTTTCCCTAATTGATGCTGACGGAGGCCCCTTTGATTTTATGGGGTCCCCTGGAGCGGCTGATCAAGTTGGTCCCCAGAACGACGATTTTTCCATCCTTATGAAGGGTGATGCTCCCCTCCCCGCACCGGAGGACAATCTCTTTCCGGGCGTTTAAAACGATCCTCTCCTGATCCATCAAAACATCCTTCGGTTGATCCGCCTTTTTTGCCCCTGGCTCGATTTCAAGGGAGACCATGTCTCCGATCAAATTTTCAAGCTGGCCCACGATAATCGGAAACGCCCTCAATCCCCTGTCAAACATCAACAGAACCTCCCGGCCCACATTTTCCGGGCTCGACAACTCCCGCCGGTTGATGCTCGATAGGAGTCTTGCGGGAACCGGTTCACCTCCGTCAAACTCAACCAGAATCTCCCCCGTTTTTTTTGCCTCCGCGACTCTTCCCACCACGGGATAAGGCGCCTGGATTCTCTCTTCAACGGATGCCCGTTCATCTGCTTTTTTTACCGATTTTTTCATCACCATCACAATCTTCTTAATTTTCCGCGATCTTTGAGCCCTTCATCTTGATATCACCCGAAGCCTTGAGGTTCAGTTTATTTCCCTTGATCTGGATATCCCCGTTCTTTTTCAGGATAATGCTTGCGTTCCCGCACTTCAGGGTCAACTCATCCTGGATGTCGATCACCATTTTTTTCTGGCCCGAGAGGGTCACGTTTCCCTCAATCTGCACCTTGCCATCCTTGCCGACGCTGAAATCGGCCTTTTCACCGATCGCCCCGGAAAAATTCTTTCCCACTTGCACCGAGGCGTTCTCGCCCACGCTCTTGCTCTCGTTCTTGCCAACACTCATGCTCAAATCTTGGCCAATTGAGACCGATTGGTTCTTCGCCACCGACACGGACTTGTCTTTTCCCACGCTCTGGGCCAGGTTGAGCCCGATTTCGATGGTCGCGTCTTTTCCGATGGTCTCGGAATGGTTCAATCCCACTTTGATCATTTTATTGGACCCGATGGTCTCGCTCTGGTCCACCTTCACTTCCTTGGTCCGGTTATTTTTGACACTCAAGGTCTCGTCATGGCCGATTGTCTGGTTCTTGTCGTTCTCAATGAGGATCGTCCAGTTCTTCTGCCCATGAAGATAGATCTCTTCATTTCCCTTTTTGTCTTCGAACCGGAATTCGTTTGAACCGCCCCCGCCGAGGGTTGAGTTGGACTTGATCGTGCTCTTTGTTTTGTCCGAAGGCAACGGGTATGGGGGGTTGTTTTCGCCATGGTAGACCCGGCCGATGATGATGGGCTTATCCGGATCACCCTCTTCGAAATCCACAATCACCTCTTGACCGATCCGGGGGATATAGATGGCGCCCCATCCAGCCCCGGCCCAGGCATGACTCACCCGGATCCAGCAGGAGCTGCTTTCGTCTTTCTTTCCCAGGCGGTCCCAGTGAAACTGAACCTTGACCCGTCCATGCTCGTCCGTATAGATCTCTTCTCCGGCAGGCCCCACCACAATGGCGGTCTGAACCCCTTCCACCACGGGAACCGGGGTTTTCCGCTCCGGACGAAAGGTGACCGTGGAGGGAATACAGACAAAGTCGT
>JAGVHJ010000557.1 GCA_020056645.1 Desulfobacterales bacterium | reverse complement strand
CGAGAAACGGTCATTGGCATCAGGATAAAGTCACTTGCCGTGTAAAACTTGGATGCCCCCTCCTTAAAAAAAGTTGATAGTTGACGTTATTACTTTATTTATATATCTTGATTTCAAAAAAGGATCACTGTTTATATTATTAATATTGTGGAGATATCCAATAACCGATTATGCACGGCAAACCTTCAAATCAATCAAAAAAAGATGACCCGGATAATAAAAACCTTCTTAAAATGAAGGAGCTGTCCGAGATAACCGATGTCAGCAGCGGCACCATCCGTTTTTATATTCAACAAGGATTGTTGCCTCAGCCATTCCGGCCCCACAAGAATATGGCCTATTATGACGAAAGCTATGTCGAAAAGATTAAACTCATCAAGGAGCTTCAGCTAAATCACTACCTGCCCTTAAGCGTGATCAGAATGATTATCGAGGAGAGTGGATACGACCCTCTGAAAGTAAAAGCATGGCTGAATCAATCCGAAGATTTTTCCTGGTTTGAATCCAAAATGGAAGAGAACGGCGTTGAATCCATGACCAAGGAAGAGTTAATGGAGTTCTCAAGAATCGATCCAGATGATTTTTACGGAGCGATCAAATACAACATGCTGGTTCCTGATCAAAATGGCCGGTTTGACAGAGAGAGCATCAAGCTGGCTGTTTTTGCATCCGAGTTAAGAAAGATAGGACTGACCGTAGAACGCGGATTCGCCATCGAATTTCTGGTTCTTCATTACGAAATGCTCGAATTCATCGCAAGAAAGGAAATCGACGTCTTTATCAAAAACATTCTCAACAACAACATGGCCCCCCAGGAGGTGCAGGATCTGGCGAATAAAGCGCTTGATATCGCCTATCAGCTTGCACCGATCGTACACCGAAGATTTCTCCGAAAATTCTTAAATGAAATGCGAATGAACGATAATTAACCGTGGGCGATAAAAAATATCTGACAGGGTTTGACCATGCCTTTCAAATGGCCATGACCCATACACCGCTTCTTTCCGAAGAGACAATTCCCATCATGGATGCTGTGGGAAGAATTGTTTCCAGGGATATTTTCGCAAGAATCAACGCGCCGTCGGTCAACTCATCCTTAAAAGACGGCTATGCGGTGATATCGGAAGATCTCAAGTGCGCCTCCATGGAGCACCCGGTTCCCCTTGACCTGATCGGCACGATCGAGGCGGGATCAAGCCGCTCCTATGTGGTGACTCGGGGAAAGTGCGTCCGCATTCTTACAGGCGCACCCATTCCCCAAGGATCAGACGCCGTTCTTGCTGGCGAGTTTGCAAAGATCGACGGGAATCGGGTCTTTGGCTTCGCCGACGCCCATCCATCCAGAAATATCATGCTGGAAGGAACCGATGTGGGAAAGGGTGAGCGGCTGTTAAGGGAAGGGTCGGAAATCGGCCCATCTGTCGTGAGCCTTCTGGTTGCAGGGGGAATCACCGAGGTCCCTGTTCGAAAAAAGCCACGGGTTGGGCTTCTTGCAACCGGCGACGAAATTCTTCTCCCAGGCGCCGAGTTCAAACCAGGGAAACTCTTTGCAAGCAACATGGCCCTTCAAGAGGCATGGCTAAAATCAAGGGGGTTTAATACCCGCTTCTCCTTATCCGGAGATACCCATCAAGCCCTCTCCCATGAAGTAGAAAAACTGCTTGCGGTCTCGGACGCCATCGTCACTTCCGGCGGGGCTTGGGAAGGGGATCGGGATCTTATCGTAAGCGTTTTAGAGGCATTGGGCTGGAAAAAGCTGTTTCACCATGTGAGAATGGGCCCAGGCAAGGCGGTCGGCATGGGACTCATCGACGGCAAACCTATCTTCTGTCTTCCGGGTGGGCCGCCATCAAACGAAATGGCCTTTCTCATGATCGCGTACCCCGCCATCTGCAAAATGGCGGGGTACGGCCCCTACCCTTTTGTCCGGCTTTGCGGCGAACTTCTCTCTCCGGTTCGAGGCGAAACCGCATGGACCCAATTCCTTCACTGTACGGTTGAAAAAAAAGGAGACCATTACCTGATTCAACCCATCAAGCTTGCAAGCCGTCTTAAATCCATGGCCGACGCAAAGGCCATTCTCTCCATTCCTGAAGGCGTATCCGTTATCGAGGAGGGGGCCGATGTAACCGTCCACCTTCTTGATCACGCCATCATGAAAACGGGGGAATCACCCGCCTCCTGTAAGAGGCCTCTCATGTAAAGATAGCTCTATGTCAACGAATGAACACCATGAAACCCCATATTTTCTCGTCAGGAAACTGATCAGTCACTACAAGCAATTCTTATACGTGGCGATGACCATTATGCTGATGGTTGGAATCTTTTTCAGCGGTTTTCTCCTCTTTCTGGTTGTCAAGCACCATGAGACGATCTTTTACATGCTGAAAAATGGATATACCTATCAGACATCGGCGGAGGTGATGATCAAGGTCGATACCCCCGTGAAGGTTGACTCCCCTGTCAAGAAAACACTTCAGATTCCCATCAATCAACTCATTCATGTGACCGTTCCCGTGAAAACCTCCGTCACCATCCCCGTGAAGCAGAATTTTTATGTGGATCTAAAAAAACCCATCGCCATCAAGATTGATCACGAATTCCCCGTGCATGATATCGTGTCCATCAATTTCACGGCGCCGGTGGATACGGACATCATGGCCACGGCGTTCGGCGTTTCTAAAAATGTTCATATAAAAGGCGGCATTCCGATCTCCTTCGATGTTCCCATATCCCAAAATTTCAGAGTGAACGACACATTCATGCTGAAAATAAACGACCCGATCGCCATCCCCGTCTCCCATGTTTTTCAAATCCCAGTGGAGACGAAAATCGATGTGGATGTGCCCGTGAATCTCCTGATGGATGTCCCTCTCAACACCAAAATTCAGACAGACATCATGATTCAGGGCGAGGTTCCGGTTCTAATTGACTTCGAAATCAACTTCGATCTCTTGAAGGGGATTACCATCAAAGGCATACGGATGAACCCCAATAAAGAGGAACAATGAATCAATGAGAAAGGAAGTTTATCGTATCCATTCGGAAAATATTTCTGTATAGTTTTTTCATTTTATATGAGATATGCGAAATCTGAAAAAATCCACATCCGATTCCATCCGCTTTCTTATTGTTGACGCCAACAAAGAGATCCGTGCATTAATCAAACAGATGTTGAAATCCTGCGATTATAAAGAGTTTGTGGTCGCAGACGATGGTCGGGAGGCGCTAAACAAGGTCCTTTCCGGAGAAGTAGATATGATCATATCCGGATGGCAGGTTCCGACTATCCGGGGTATTGAACTTCTGAAACACGTTAAAACCAACCCCCATTATTATCTGACGCCCTTCGTTCTGATATCAAATGAAAATTCTATGAACAAAGTCATTTACGCCCTTGAAGAGGGGGCTGACGGCT
>JAGVHJ010000247.1 GCA_020056645.1 Desulfobacterales bacterium | reverse complement strand
CGATTACCCTGCGGTAGCCTCTCGTCATCTATTTATTGAAACTTGAAGATCGAGTGAAAGGCGCCTCCCCCTTCATCGAATAATCGAACCGCTCTTCTCCTTTTCCAGGCACATCGAGCCGCATCGCGCCGGTCAGTTCATAGTCGGAACGGGAGTTATTCAGCAGGTTGGCGGCTGCCTGGCCCATCTCGAAGAAATCCAGATTCACAGGGATTTTTATCGATGATTTTCCTTTGCCCGAAAGGGGTTGCTTGGTATCGGCCCGGCTTTGGGCGATCTTCTTTCCCCCAAGAGAGAGAACATAATCGAACCCTTTCAGCGGTACGGGAAACCCGTTCTCGTTCTCCATTTCGACAAGCACGTCCAAAGCGGCCCCTTTGAACGAGAGGTTCTCCACGTTCACCTCTTTTACGGAAATCTTTGGCAATTTGGGGACGGGAAGGGTTCCCTTGGTCTGAAACGGAACCGAAAGGCCGAATTTTCCGAATGTGCCGGTCAAGTCGTAGGCGATGGACTCTTTCTTGAAGATCTCTGCGAGGGAGCTGAAAAAGGAGGCGTACTCAATCTTCACCGGAATCGCCACCATCTCCGTTTTTTTGGCCGGCAATTGAATGCCCTTGTCGAGTTTGCCGTTGATAAAGGGACGTCCGTCGATTTTGAGATCATAGGTCAGCTCATTGGCGGGAAGATCGATGGCGTTGGGGTTGGTCACCGCGAAATGAAATACCAGCGTTCCCTGGAAAAGGGACATCTCTTGCATGGAGAGATTCTTGAACTCCACCTCGGGTTTTTCGATCATTTTCTGAAACATCGCACAGCCCGGCAGAAGAAAAGCGAATAAAACGATAAGAAGCGGCATCCTGTTGAGACGCATCCCCACACCTCCTTGAAGATCGAGTGAAAGAACGAAAAATAAAAACCCGCGCAAGAGAGGCGGGTTTGATTCTGCAAAACACGAAATAAGAGCGACGCTCAACGATGGGGTTACTCTTCTGATTTGGCCTCATCTCCGGCGCTCATATCCTTGTTCCAGGAATCTTTCAGCTCATCGAAACCCAGATACATCGCGAGCGCTCCGCCCACGATCAGCATGGAAGGAAGAATCCCTGCGATAAGCTGCATCAGCTGAGGAAACCATACTGCAAGCCCAATGACCCCTAACACCGCCGCAATTGCACCACCTATTAAAGTTCTCATAAAAGCCGATCCTCCTTTGAAATAGTAAGATATGTACAACCCAATGATTTATTTACTAAAAAGTCTAAACAATCCCCGGAAGGCCGCCTGACTCCCGGTCAAATTTAAACAGATTGAATCGATACCATACAAGCCATCCTGACGCAAGCCCATTTTTTTTCCTTTGGACGGGATTTTTTTTATGCGGTTTTTCCTTCGCGCCATCTGAATTTTTTGTTGCGTAAATGAAAAAAAATCACTATTTCAGGGGAAACATTTTTACGCATGGTATAAACTCCATTGAAAGAGAAGGATGTTCACCATGCCATGCGGAAACATGACGTATCCTTACTGAAAAGACTCCCGGTAAAAAAGGCGGACCTCATCCTATGACAAGACAGATATTCAAGAAAATCGGCCATTTTTTTAAATCCCTGTTTCAGCACACCCTTGACCACTACGCCTGTTATCTTCCCGACAAACCGAGTTTTCTCTCTTCGGTCATTCTGAAGTTCCTCTTTTCGAGGATCTCCATCGACCCCAAGCAGGTGGAACAGTTGCAAGCCCTGGGCCAGGAGGGGGTGATCGTTTACGCCACCAAATATAAAAGCCATTTCGCGTTTCTCTTCTGCCATACCCGATACCGGCTTCTCGGGGCGCCCAACGCGACCATCGGATTCGCGTTCAATTTTTACCGCTGGCAACCGATCACCCGGCTCATGAAGATCGTCATCTCCAAAATCATCCATTTTTTCAGACATTTTTCCTTTCCAGATCCCTTTAAACGGAACTACATCGAAAAAGAGCTTCAGAACGGCCGGTCAGCCATGATCTCCCTCATTGGCAAACGCGCCTTTTACAGACGGTTTGTAAAGGAAAAAACAGACCCCATGGCCTATCTCATCGAGATCCAAAAAAGAATGGACCGGCCCATTTATATCGTGCCCCAGCTCATGTTTTTCAGCAGTGACCCGGACCACGCCACGCCAACCTTCATCGATCTTCTCTTCGGAAGCGAAGAGAAACCCGGAAAACTCAGGCGCATAGTGAAGCTTCTCCGGCACCCCGGAAAGACCTTTGTGGAGATTGCGGAACCCCTCTCCATCCGCGCATTCATCCAAACCGACGTCGTAAAAGAGCTCCCCATTGAACAGCAGGCAATGATGATGAGGCGTCATCTGATTCAAAGCATGAACCGCCACCGTCAAACCGTTACAGGGCCGATATTGAAATCCCGTGAAGAGATCAAGGAGAACATTCTGACCAGTGAACCGGTCCAGCGCTATATGAATGATTACGCCCAAGAGAACAATCTCGCCTTGAAAGAGGTCCGGAAAGAGGCGGCCGATATCCTGGAAGAGGTGGCCTCCAACTACAGCATGAACTGGATTAGGGCCTACGACGCGGTCGTGGCCTGGCTTAAAAAGAACATGTTCGACGACATGATCGTGGATGTCAAGGGTTTGAAACGTCTGAAAGAGGCCTCCAAAAAAGCGCCGCTCATCCTTGTGCCCTGCCACAAAAGCCACCTTGACTATCTGATGATCTCCTTTGCGTTTCACAGAAACAACATGCCGTGCCCCCATATCGCCGCTGGAAAGAACTTGTCGTTCTGGCCCCTTGGCACCATTTTCAGGGGAGGCGGCGCTTTTTTTCTTAGAAGGACCTTCCGGGGCGCGCCCTTCTACTCCCGAATTTTTTCCGAATATGTGAAAAAACTCCTTACAGAAGGATTCAACATCGAATTTTTCATCGAAGGAGGCCGGAGCCGGACGGGTAAGGTTCTATCCCCCAAACTCGGCATGCTTTCCATCCTGATAAACGCCTGTGAGGAGGGGGTGTGTAACGATCTGATCTTCGCTCCTATTTTTATCGGCTACGACCGGGTCATGGAAGAGAGCTCTTATCTTCACGAGGTGGAGGGCGGGGAAAAAGCCGCGGAAAGCCTGAAGCAGATGATCAAGGCCCGCCGGTTCATCACCAAGCGATACGGGAAGATCTATCTCAATTTTCATGAGCCCATGTCCTTTAACGAGTATTGTAAGGACAATGGCGTCAACGCCCAAGACCTTTCAAAGGATGAACACGCCAGTCTATTGAGGGATCTTGGCAATAAGTTCATCGATTGCATCAACAAGTCCTCCATCGTCACGCCCCACGCGGTGGTTGCGAGCGCCATTCTCAACTGTTCCAAACTCTCCTTCACCTATCAAAAACTGAATCAATATATACAGACCTATATGAGCTACCTGGTCTCCCAGAAAGCCAACCTCTCGGACACCCTCCTCATCGAACCCGAAAGGGCACTTAAATCGGCCCTCATGAACTATGTGCAACGGAAATTTATCGAATCGGGTGTCAAAGAGGAGTCCCAAATCACCGATGATACCCTCTTCAAGGTGAAAACGAGCAAGCGGCCGGCCCTCGACTATTACAAAAACAACAGCATCTCCTTTTTCATCGGCGCTTCATACACGGCCCTCGCGATCCTTGACGCCGAAGCGTTTCAGCTTTCAACGGTCACGCTGCATCAGACATACCTCTTCTTGCAGGATCTCTTCTCCTATGAATTCGCTCCAGACACGGCCCATAACCCGGAATACATTGTCCGGAAAAACATCAAAGCCTTTATTGACGAGGCGATCCTCATTCCCCACAAGAACCTGCCCGACACCTACAATGTAACGGCCCAGGGATTGAAGAAACTCCACCTGTTTGCGAATTTTCTGAAAACCTATTTCGAATCTTATCTGGTGGTGATTCTTTTCTTTATCAAACACGGGGAGGAGGAGCTCGACTACAAGGCAAGAATGAAAAAGGTCCAGGCCATGGGAGCCTCCATGCATAAAGAGAACGAAATAGAAACACCCGAGGCGTTATCGAAAATCAACTTTTCAAACGCGGTCTCCTATTTTGAGGAAAAAGGGATTAGCGGCCCCGCTTCCAGGGATCAATTGAACGGTTATCTGGAGAGAATCAACCGGTTCCGGAATCTCCTGGCCCCATGACCCTTGAACAAAAGAGGAGTGGAATCCTCGCATGAAAGCATTGATTCTTGCCGCAGGCTTCGGAACACGGCTCCTTCCACACACGGCGCGTCTTCCCAAACCCCTCTTTCCCCTGGCGGGAAGGCCGCTCATCGACCACCTGATCGAGCAGCTGAAAAAAAGCGGCGTGAACGAAATCATGATCAACACCCACCACCTCCATGAAATGGTGGAAGCCCATGTGGCGCGCTCCTCTTTCAGCGTGCCTGTGCATACCCGGTTTGAACCGGTCATTCTGGAGACCGGCGGCGCCGTGAAAAACCTGGCCGATTTTTGGGATAATGAACCCTTTCTCGTGATCAACTGTGATATCATAACCGATATCGACCTGAAAGAGGTCTACGAGTTTCACCGGACCCACACCCACCTGGCGACCCTCGTGATGCACGACCATGAACGGTTTAACACGGTCTTTGTGGACGACAGGGGCTTCATTCGGGGGTTTTCCGGTCACCCCAGCGGAGATAGGGTGACAATGGATCTTTCCCTCCGGCGCATGGCCTTTACCGGCATCCATGTCATGGAGCCCGCCGTTCTCGATTTCATACCGGAGAAAACTTCAGTGGGAATCGTGGAGATCTATGAGCGCATGATCCAGGAGGGCCGGCCGCCCATGGCCTTTCCCATAACCGGCCGCTACTGGATCGATATCGGCTCGAAGGAGAGTTACCGGCAGGCGGTGTTCGATAGGATGGCAAAACCGGCTTTCGAGCGTCAATTGGGCGGAAAGGCGGGGCTGGAAATCACCGTGGAACCGCTCAAGGGAGACGGATCGGATCGCGTATGGCGGCGGTTGAAAAGCGGCAATAGAAGCCTGATCTTGGTTGACCACGGCATCAGGAACAGGGAGGGAACCGTCGAGGCGGACGCCTTTATCGCCATCGGAACCCATCTGCGGAAAAAAGGGGTTCCTGTTCCCGAAATCGTGGCCCATGACGCCTTCTCAGGGCTCGTTTTTCTGGAAGATCTGGGCGACACCCATCTTGAAACCCATATCAGGCAACTGAAAAATCAGGAGGATGCCGCATCAGCCCTGCGGCGTGTCATCGACATCATCATCCACATGAACCAAAGGGGCGGCGAAGGGTTTAGAGATAACTTCACCTGGCAGACATCTTGCTATGACAAGGCCCTAATCCTTGAAAAAGAGTGCCGCTATTTTGTGGAGGCCTTTTTGAACGGGTATCTTGGCCTCCATATTCCCTTCAGCCACTTTGCCGACGAATTTGATCTGCTTGCGGAAAAGGCCCTTCAGAAGGGAATTGTTGGATTCATGCACCGGGACATGCAGTCCCGGAACATCATGGTGACAGAGGGCCGATTTTACCTGATCGATTTCCAGGGGGGGCGGCGGGGACCGCTCCAATACGATATCGCCTCCCTGATCAACGATCCCTACATGAATCTTCCCTTTCCGATCAGGCGGTCGCTCTCGGAATACGCGGCCCTTCAGACCCTGAAAAAAACCGGCGTTCCCGTGGACCATTTCATGGAAGGGTATAGCTATCTCTCCCTGACGCGGAGCCTCCAGATCTTGGGGGCCTTCGGTTTTCTTTCCAAAGTGAAGGGAAAGAGCTGGTTCGAGTCCCATATCCCCGCAGCCCTCTCCTCCCTTAGAAAAATCCTGGCCGCCATGGAGGAGCCTCGCTTCCCGAAACTGATAATGAGCTTAGGAAAAACAACATGATTGAAACACCATTCATTCAAACCTCTTTAAAAATATGGACAAATGGACAGGGGAATCGCATGTAAAATAGGCTTGGTGAGTGATTTAAGTCATAACTTGAATTGATAATCAATGCCTCCTTCGGCCCGCTTTTAAAAAGCGGGGCAAAGAGGTTTTTAGATGGTGGTTATTGAACCTTTATTTGGATATGTTTGGCGCCCTTTTCAAAAGGTTGGCCCCCGGCAAATCCGAAGGAGGCGAATATCTACTCTGAAGTGAACATAACCAAAACAAAATCAACTTGGGCATATGGGTATTTCCCAAATCCCTTACAAACGCTCTGGCGGAAGGAGGCCTCATGAAAACAATAAAGGTAATGATCAACGGTATTCCTGGAAACGTGGCGCTCAACGTGGCGAAACACGTCCTTTGCGACGGGGGGATGACCCTTCTTCCCTGGTCGTTGACCGGCCCGGAGATCACCCAAAACGACTTCCCTTTGGAAGGAAAAACAATCGCCCTCGTCACCCCTGAAAAAAGAGAGCGGACGATCCAGGAGATCGTGAAAAGGGAAGGACCGTTCATCACGGTGGACTACACCCACCCCAGCGCGGTGAACGATAACGCCCTCTTCTACGCCCGGATGAAGCTTCCCTTTGTCATGGGAACCACCGGCGGGGACCGGAACCACTTAAACGACACGGTTTTGAAATCATCCATTCCCGCAGTCATCGCCCCCAATATGGCGAAAGAGATTGTAGGACTCCAAACCATGCTGACCTACGCGGCTGACAATTTTCCCGGCCTTTTCAAGGACTACTCCCTTGAAATCGTTGAGAGCCATCAGGCCGGAAAAGCCGATACAAGCGGCACGGCCAAGGCGTTCGCCGCCCTATTCAACAAAATGGGCGTCGATTTCAGGGAGGAGGATATTAAGAAGGAGCGGGACCCCGAGATCCAGAAGCGCGAGTGGCGGATTCCGGAAGAACACTTGAAGGGGCACGCCTGGCACACCTACACCCTTCTCTCCCAGGATGGCACCGTGAAAATCGCCTTCACCCACAACATCAACGGGCGGGACATATACTCAAAGGGCACCCTCGACGCGGTTCGGTTTCTCAGCGAAAAGGCGGCCCAGGGTGAAACAGGGCGGATATTCACCATGATCGACGTGCTCAAGGGGAGCTGATTCCTGAAAAAGCGGCGGCGGTGATCTGATAGGCGACAACCGACAGGGCGTGGGTTACGTTCATCGATTTTTTGAAGCCATACATGGGAATATTCACGATGGCGTCTAAGGCCCCTCTCACCCTCTCCGAAATACCCAGAGTCTCGTTTCCCACCACAATCGCACAGGGTAGCGGAAAGGAAAAGCGGTGAAGGGGGATCGCGCCGGGATCGGTTTCGATACCGATCACAGGCATGGAAAGGGTCTCGATCCATGGGGCGAGACGCTCCTCATAGGTGACGGGGATCCATTTTTCACACCCCCTTGCCGATTTTCTGAGCTGGGGGTGGGAAATATCAAGACTTTTGGTTCCGTGAACCAGCCCCTTGAGTCCGAAATTATCGATGATCCTTAAGATCGACCCCACATTATAGGGCCGGGTCACCTGGTCAAGGAGAATGGTCACGTCAAACCGGTGGGTCCACGAGAGGGGATTCCGGGGAAGGGTCTTCTCTTTTCGTGGAGGAAGGGGATGGGGCGATGGCGTGTACTGATTGTGAAAGGCCCCATACTCAAGGAGCGCCTCTTTTTCCGAGAGCCATGGAGGCGGCTCATAGAGGTCCAGCGCCCCAAAGGAGTGAAGCTCCCGGTATCGGGTCTGAAAGAGTGAATAGACGGTTCCTCCTTTCAGGAACGTATCGATGGCAAGGGCCGTCAACAGCTCATGCTGGCGCTTGGCGCTCAACGCCATAAATTTTTTCCGAGTCATGGTCCAGGCGGCCTGGGCCATTGTATCGAGTGTCAATTTCATCTCTCCTCCGGGAAAAGACTTGAAAAATGGAGCGTTTTTTTTTAAATATAGTTTAAATATCTCATCATTTGGATATTGGTATCTAAATGATGACATACGATCAACGATTAGTCGATAATTCAAGCAATTTTGTAATGAATCCTTGAAAAAAACCATGATAAGATCAGAATACTGAGGAAGGAAACCGAACCGATGAATCATATTATCATGAAAATGGCCATTTCCCATGTCAAAAGCCTCACCACACAGATGGACCATCTGTGTGAGATCTGCCGGAAAATCAAATCAGAAATTCCAGAGGATACGGAAATTGACGTGAAGGGGATTCCCACGGCTGTGGGAATATCGACCTGTCGGACCTGCTTTGACAACATCCGGATCGCCATCGGTGAAATATCAGAAGAGTTCTGACCTTAAACCAACAAGGAGTATCGCCATGAAATCCACCGCTCGTTATTCAAAAAACGCCCCTCTTTTCTTTATGATGACGCTTTTCATCTGCCTCTTTCTGATCACGGGAACCCCATCGGCCATGCAGCCGGTCGAGGTGATCCAGAAGAACCCGCACCAGTTTCTTGTGAACCAGGGGCCGGCCCTGTGCGCGGCCACGGCCTTTTACATGATTTTCAGATATTATGGCGATGCCTCCAGGCCCACCTCCTTTTTTTACGATGACAAGGGAAATCCCCTGGATTTCTCGGAGGGTGGTGATACCTACGCCACCTCAAAAAGAAGCTCTTCTCCAAAGCCTCGGCTCGCCAAGGGAGCGCAAATCGCGGAATGGATCAATCCATACGGCGGAGGCACAAAGTGGAGCCAGTTAAAAAAAGGCGCGGAGAATCTTTACTTCCGTTCCGAACCGAATGGCCCTCTCTCCCGCTACTATACCATCATCGACTCCAACGATTCCCTGATTCAAAACACTAAAAAAAACCGGAAGACCAAAAAGGAGCTGATGGAAAACAAAATCTTGCCCCTGCTGAATCAAAACAGACCTGTCTTGGTCCATCTGGCGCGGCAGAACGCCTCTGGCCACTATATCGTTGTTGTTGGATACAACAGGGAAACGGAGACGGTTTATTACGTGGATCCCAACGAAAAGGAGAGCGCATCCATTGTCCGGCAGATCGATTACGACTCCTTCGCCAATAAAAAATGGTATGAGGGAAACGTTCCCAAAATCTGGGGAAACGCGGTCTGGAGTGGTAAATACCTGAGTTTCGCTCACAAAGAAGATTAACAACTACTTAGTGCCCATCTTGTTATATTGGCAAGAAGATACCGAAAAAAAGTGCGGAACGAACAAAACGGGCTTTTCGCCATCTTAATGAATAGCGGCTGAATAGTTACGATGAAATAATGGTTAGAGGATAAGCAGATATGAAATTCAGCAGTATCGAAGGAAACCGGCAGAAACTGGATGGGGGGGCCATGTTCGGCAACGCCCCCAAGGCGCTCTGGGAAAAATGGATCGCCCCCGACCCTTTGAACCGGATTCCCTTGGCGGCGCGCTCGCTTCTTGTGGAAACGGAAAACCACAGACTCCTCTTCGAGGCGGGTATCGGGGCGTATATGGACCCGAAAAACCGGGAGCGCTTCGGCATCGAAGAGGAGACCCACATGCTCCACGAGGGGCTCTTGGAACTCGGCCTTTCGGAAACGGATATCACGGCTATTTTTATCTCCCACCTCCATTTTGACCACGCGGGGGGGCTATTGACACCCTTTGAGGAGGGAAGAGAACCAGAGCTTCTCTTTTCCAAAGCCCGGTTTTTCGTGAGCAAAAAAGCCTGGGACCGCTCCCGAACCCCCCACCAGAGGGACCGCGCCTCATTTATTCCCGTCTTAAATCAAAAACTTGAAGAGAGCGGGCGTTTGGTTCTACTCGGAGGCGGGGAGACTTTTTCTTTTGACGATCTGACGGTTCACCCGATCATGAGCGACGGTCACACCCCCGGAATGGTCTGCTGGGATCTGCGGTTCCATCACAGAGGGCTCGTATTCGCGGCGGATCTGGTCCCAGGCCTCCCCTGGATACACCTGCCTATCACCATGGGCTACGACCGCTTTCCCGAACGCCTTATTGAAGAAAAAAAAGAGCTCTTGACCCATGTGGCGGAAGAAAATAGTTGGCTCTTTTTCACCCATGACCCCCAGATCGCCATCTCCAAAATCCTCTATGACCAGGAGCGGAAAAAATTTAAAAAAGGAGCCGCCAAGGAACGGCTTGTCAGAACCGATTTATGACCCTCCCCCTCCAAAATTGTTTCTAATAAAATTGAATAACGTCGTTTTTCAATATAATTATATTTCCTGAAGTGAATGGGGTCGATTTTGGCTTGCATAATCGGCTGTATTCATATAAATTCAAAAAAATAAATCGCAATAGACCCTCTTTGCTTCAAAATCCGGTGCTGGCCCTGTTATTTCAAATCCATGTTTTTGAATGGATGATGCGGATTTCAATATCCATGGTATGATCGTTATTAATAAAAAGAGTGAGTAACTATTCAGCATGGCCTTGTTTTATTCCAATTCGCATTCAAGATGCTACCTTCGTTGCCTGCGTCGTCAGCTCCTCGACGTATTGCATATACGTCTCCGGGGCGTCCTCCTTGCCGCCTTGGTATCATCTTGAATGCAAAATGGAATTAGTGGCGAAAAGGCCCTTTTGTGAAGTGACATTTACTTTTTTTCGGATGAGAGATTCGAAGGCTTTTCGCGCTAAACTGGCAAACGGTTTGAGGCCTTTGGGCAGAGTTCTCGACAGTTCAGCAAAAAGCCAAGAAGCTCCCGAAAAAAATTGGGAACGAACAAAACGGGCTTTTCGCCATCTTGATGAATCGCCGCTGAATCGTTACAACCATTCTTAAAAAATAGGAGTTCCCAGATCCAATGGCCATG
>JAGVHJ010000091.1 GCA_020056645.1 Desulfobacterales bacterium | reverse complement strand
TTTTGTCTCTGTATGGCCTCCTGCCGTTTTTCCTGCCAGGAAAGATAGTCCCGGTAGTGGAAGAGAGGTGCGGGCAGCGTTTTTCCATCGAGAATGGCCATGAACTCTTGAAAAAGAAGGCGGAGGGAAAGGCCGTCTGTGATGATATGGTGAATATCTACGAGGAGAATGGCCTTGGTGGGGCCGCTTTTTAAGATTGAGGCGCGGACAAGGGGCGGGGTGCTTAGATCAAAGGGTCGGATAAACGACTCAATGGCGTTTTCCATCTGGTCATCTGAGATGTTTCTCAATTCCATGGAAAAGGAAAGCCTATCCGAAACCCTTTGGAGAACATTCCCATTGACCCTGTGGAAGGAGGTTCTGAGCGACTCATGCCGGGTGATGATTTTTTGAATCGACGCCTTGATGGTTTCCAGTTCAAGAGATCCCTCAACCTGGAAGGCTAAAGGAATATTGTAGAGGATTGACGAAGGATCATACGTGGAAAGGGCGTAGAGCCTCATTTGTGAAGGCGATAGGGATAATAGTTGTTTTTTTTTGGTTTTTTTTATTTTGGGACAAACGGTTTGTCCCGCGTTTTCAATTGCATTAAGAAGGCTTCCAAGGGTTTGCCCATCAAAGAGTTGTTTTAGGGAGAGAGTGACGTTCCATCTCTTCTGGATTCGGGAGAGAAGTTCAACGCCTTTGAGTGAGCTTCCCGAGCATTCGAAAAAATTGGAGGCTCTGCTCACCAGGGTGAGATCCATTTCCAGTAGATCGGCCCAAATTTGCTTCAAGGAGTCGAAAGAAGAGCCGGGCTCTCCAGATTCATTCAGACCCGTTGAAACCATGTCTTTTTCCTGAAAGCCGGTTTCTTCTCCTTGCCTCACCCATAAGAGAATCGGATTTAGCCTGTTTTCTAAATACAATTTCCGGCATGCGCTTCTCTGAATTTTACCACTCGATGTCTTTGGAATTTCGTTCTGCCGAATAAAGGCGAGTGCGTAAAGCTCTACGCCATGAAGGGTTGAGACCGATTTTCTTGCCGACGCGGCAGCATGGGAGAGCGCTCTTGGGAGGTTTTCCTTGGAGGAGTCGATAAATGGCTGCTTGATTTCCTGAACAAGGACGATCTGTTCTCCCTCTTGCGTCGTCACTGAAAATGCGGCTGAACACCCTTTGCGGAAAGCTTCATGGGTTCCTTCAACCGTGTGTTCGATGTCCTGGGGATAGATGTTCCGTCCCCTGACGATAAGAAGATCCTTGATCCTTCCGGTAATGAAGAGTTCCTCTTCACTAATGAAGCCTAAGTCTCCGGTCCTTAAATAGGGGCCCTCCCCAGTATCTTTTAAATAGGCATGAAAAATCTGTTCGGTCGCTTTGGGATTATTCCAGTACCCTTTTCCAATGCTTTCACCCTTCACCCAGATTTCCCCCACCTGGTCTTTTTCGCAACGGGATAGGGTTTCGGTGTTGACAATGACGACCTCCTGGTTTTGAAGGGGCCTTCCGCACCCCACACATGCGCAGGCCATTTTTTCGCTGGTTTCTGGAACGACCCTTCCCTGTTCTAAAGCAGAGCGGTTGAACCGGCGGATCAACGGCGGATGGTTATTTTTCAAGGATGTGTTTGAACGATCCATGTCGCCGCTGACCATGAGGGTCGCCTCCGCAAGACCATATCCTGGAATAAAGGCCTCTTTTTTGAAACCGGCTGAGGCGAATGTTTTGGAAAAACGTTCGATGGTTTCGTGACGCACCGGCTCCGCGCCGTTGATGGCGTATTTCCAGCTACTTAAATCGAGACGGCTCACATCGATCCCAGCGGCTTTTTTAACACAAAGGTCATAGGCGAAATTGGGGCCGCCGCTCACGACCGGACGGTAGAGATGGATGGCCTCAAGCCAGCGCATGGGCCGCCAGAGGAAATCAACGGGAGACATAAAGTAGGTTGTCTGGCCGGTGTAAACGGTTTGAAGAATGAATCCGATGAGCCCCATGTCATGGTAGGGCGGAAGCCACATAACGGCCCGAAGAGGCTCGTTGCTCGCCATGAAAGGAGTTGAGGTCGCCTGGAGGTTGTCGAGCAGATTCCCGTGGGTCAGAACAACCCCTTTGGGGGCGGCGGTGCTTCCCGATGTGTATTGAAGAAAGGCGATGGTTTCGGTGGAGGCCTCCTCCCCCGTTCCCATTCCGGAGTGAATCGCCTGGTATGATGCTTCTGGAGGATCTGTAATCACTAGTTTGAGGGAAGAAAATCCGTTCTGGTCAAGGTGTTTCCGAAGCGCTTCCGCCATGGGGGCGATGGAAAGGGCGTATTCAGCCTTTGCATCCTTGATGATCGCAACCAGCCGGGAGAGAAACTTCTCCGTGAGGGGAGGATAGGCGGGGACGGGGATGACTCTGGCGTAAAGAGATCCGAAGAAACTGACGATATAGTCGATTCCCGGTGGATATAGGAGGAGCGCCTGCTTTTTAGTCGCTCCGTGGGAATAAAGCATGCGGGCGACTCCCATCGCCTTTTCATGGAGCATTCCGTAAGTGATCCCGGTCTCTTCGGGTGTTTCGCCTTTTTCATAGGAAAGAGAGACAAACGCCAGCTTATCTGCATATCTCTCTGCTTGAGTCATCAGCATGTCGGCCAAACTGGCATGGAGAGAACGGTTGGTGTCTTTTTTCATCATGAACAGCGCCTCTTTCCAATGGATAATCTATTAAACGGGTAGGATGGAAGCATGGCTTTCATCAGGCCTCTCCCTTGATCAGCTCCCGGATATGAACGTGTGTCCACTTCCAAGAAATAAACAGGATCGCGGTGTTTCCGAAAACGATTCCTGCAAAAATACCAGCCATTCCCCAGCCCAATCCTTTTACGAATAGGTAGGCCGAGGGAACGATGAAAACGATAAGGCGCGCAACCCGGAGGATCATGGCTGGCATGGGCCGGCCTGTGGCCTGGAAGAGCGAGGCTGAAATCACGACGGCGGCCACGCCCGCAAACGAGAATGAAATGATCCGGGCCTGTCTAACAGCTCCTGCGACCACCGCCTCAACGGAACTAAAGCAAGAGAAGAGAAGGGGTGCTCCCAGGGAATAGAGGCCGGCGAACAGAAGAGCGCTTGCCATGCCGGTGATCAGGTTGAGCCGGTAGATCTCTGCAATACGGCCAATGTTTTTCCGGCCATAATTTTGGCCGGCCATGGTCAGGGTGGCCGCGGAAATGGCATAGGCGGGCATCACCACGAAGGCGTCTGTTTTGGCGCAGAGAGTCCAGGCGCTCATTTCGCTCTCTCCCATGGCGCTCACGAGGGTGTTCAGGGCGATGTAGATCAGGGCCAGGGAAAGCATGCTTAAAGATTCGGGAAAACCGATCCTTACGATTTCGAGGAGGATGGCCCCGTTTACGTTCGAAATCCGGAAATTCATGGAGAGTATCGATTTCTTTTTTAAAAAAACATAAATGGCGTAAAGGCCCGCCAGCCCGTATGAAATTCCTGTAGCGATGGCGGCGCCCTTCACCCCCATTCCAAAAATAAAGATCAGAATTGGGTCGAGAATGATATTTGAAACGCCTGCAATGACCGATGCGATGGAGATGGGCGTCATGTCCCCCTCTCCCTGGAAAATGCCGAAAAAAAGATAGAGGAAGAGGAGCATGCCGAAACCAGGCAACAGGTAGAGAAAATATGTTCTCCCATAGGAGAGCGCCTCCATGCCCAGTTCTTTACCCGCCAATAACTCCATGATCTCATTGGAAAAGAGAAAACCCAGGGGAAGGGTCACGCAGCAGAGGAACAGAACCAGAAAAAGACCCGAATCGGCGGCCATGTGGATGGTGCCCAGATCGTTTTTCCCTATTCCCCGTGCGATCAGGGAAGCCATTCCCGTCGAGATTCCGTTTCCTGTGGCGTAAAAGAGATAGAGGATAGGGAAGATCAGTCCGGTTCCGCTGAGAAGGGCGGTCGAGCCTTGGTCGATGAGGGAGATGAAGTAGGTGTCCGCCGCAAAATAGAAAACCAGGAATAGATTGCTGATGAGGATCGGCGCACCAAGTTTTAAAGTTACAGGGAGTATCTTACCTTCGAACATTACACATTCATTCCCGGCATTCTGAAACCCTTTCACTCGATGTTCAAGTTTTTGTTCATTTCCCCAACTCCGGCGTTGGAAAAAAAATTGATCCTCGAAACACGCCATGGATTCGCGCGGTCAAAGTTTTTTTCCGCCTTGGATTTGAACAAATTTCCTAAAAACTTGAAGATCGAGCTTCACCCTGAGAACCGTTCCCTGGCTTTTCAAGATGTGTTTTAATTTTGACCAATACATACTTATTTAGATAGGTAGTCACATATTTGACATAAGTCAAGCGCAAAGATGAATCGATCGTGCTCCATCGAATCAGACAAATCTGAGCGCAATTTTTTCCACCTTTATTTTGAAATGAGTCTTTAGGCGTGGCCTACGGAGAAAAGAAAAAGGGCTGGCCATGAAGCAAGCCGCCCGTATGGGTTGATTCTGGAAAATGGTTGGTGTTTTTTAAACGTTAGAGCCGCTGATTTTTCCAAGGGTTTCTTCTATGGTTTTTACAAGGCTGAAGAGGCTGAAAAGGGGTTTTTTCAATATTTGGGCGGATCCGATTCCGATCTTGGACAGATCCGGGCTGGGGCCATAGTCAAGGGAGCCGGTCAATATGAGAAATTTAAGCGTTGTGTTGATTTCATGGGCTTTCAGGATAAATGTGTCTCCAGTCATTTCCGGAAGGCGCATGTCCACGATCGCGATATCAAAAGAGTTTTCCCGAACCAGCATGAGGGCCGCTTCCCCATTGGCCGCGTTCATAACTAAAAAATCAAAATCAAGAAGAAACTGGCTGATGCTTTCGCGGATGGCCGGTTCGTCGTCCACGACCAGGACCTTTATTTTTGAATCGCCTGTCATTGTCTGCTATCCTTTTCCTATAAGGGCTGCTTCATGGGAATCGCCCATTTTTTCATGTATTTCCAGATGGCCGCGCGACTCACGAAGAGTCTCCTTCCCGCCTCCGCCTTGTTCCATCCGCTCTTTTCAAGCACGTCGATCAATCGCTCTTTTGTCAGATTTTTACATTTTGGGATCTGCCTCACCTCCGCCGGCATCACCTCATGAACCCCGGCTCTGAATTCCGCTTGACGGATTTCAACGGGAAGGTCAACCATGTCGATGTGGCTGTTTTCACATAGCACAAAGGCGTGTTCGATGGCGTTTTCTATTTCACGGACGTTCCCCGGCCAGTTGTGGTCGAGAAGAAGCCTCATGGCTGGCTGTGTCACTCCCATGATGGTCTTTCCGGTTTTTTCGTTTTGAATGCCGATAAAATGGGTGGTAAGGATGGGAATATCTGTTTTTCTCTCTCTTAACGGGGGGACATGAATGGGAAAGACCTTTAAGCGGTAATAGAGATCCTCCCGGAAAAGGCCTTCGTCCACGAGTTTTTTCAGATCCTTATTGGTGGCCGTGATGATGCGGATATCTATTTTTCGCTTTTTAGAATCCCCCACCCGCTCCACTTCTCTCTCTTGAAGGACCCTCAGAAGCTTGACCTGAATATAGGGTGAGATCTCGCCGATTTCATCCAGGAAAAGGGTTCCCTCTTCCGCCTCTTCAAAGCGGCCGATCCGATCCCGGATGGCTCCGGTGAAGGCCCCCCTGACATGACCGAAGAGCTCGCTTTCAAGAAGGGATTCCGAAAGGGCGCTGCAGTTAACGGTGACAAAGGGCCGTTCTTTCCGTCTGCTGTTGTAATGGATGGCTCCCGCCACCAACTCCTTTCCGGTCCCGCTCTCACCGTTGATAAGAATGGTGGCGTCACTGGATGTGGCGGCCTTAAGTGCGACAAAGAGTTTCTGCATCGCGTCGCTTTTTCCGATGATCCGGTCAAACCGGTGAATCTCGCCCAGTTTTCGGCTGGCCTCTTCCGCTTCTTGCCGGGCCTTGTAGAGTTCACTCATGTCCATAACGGTTTCAACCACGCCCGCGATCTCCCCAGCATGGTCCCGGAACAGGCGGGCGCTTTTTAGCACGGGGATGTCATGGCCGTTTTTGTGCCTGAGAAAACACTCCTTGCCATCAATGCTTCCCTTTTGCAGGATGCGGCACTCCCTGATGCCTGCGGGGCAGCTTCTTCCGCAGCACAGGTCAAAGCCGATCATGCTGCATGTGTGGCCGATAATTTCCTCCGGGGAGTAGCCGGTGATGCGGCGCATGGCCGGGTTGAAGGAAGTGATTTTGCCTGTTTTATCAACGGTGAAAACTCCATTCGCCATCGATTCCAGCAGCAAATGGGCGAACCCCGGATATTCGATGTCGGTTTCCTCGCTGCTCATGTGATCGTTCCCTCTGGCCGGTTCCCTGTCGCACTGAAGAAGTGTCGATTTGACGTATAATTTATATATGTAGCGCCACCTGAATTGTCAATACCAATTAATAAGGATCGGTCTCATGGGATCCCATGGCACTGGCAGGTTGTAACGTTTTAAACAAGAAACTCTTTTATGATCTTTTCTGCTGGGCGATAGCCTCTTGAAATGGGCATTAGACTCTTTGTCTCATCGTGATAATCTTAAAAAATCATTTGAATTTAAGAAAAATATCTTATATCGGTTTAAACAAGGCCTCCTGAAAAAACCGGCATCTTGCCGCCTGTTTTTCTGGAGAAATCGGGACACCAAATACTTTCGCTATTTATGATTTCAAATGATTCGGGGGATGTTTTGCCATATCGGAAAGTGGCCGGTTCATAGTCATGTTGTGCCCATAGGAGTATTTAGACATGAACGATGACGCCGCAACGATCAGGGGCATATTGGAAAAACTCAGGTCGGAATACGCAAACTGTTGTCCACTTGATGTCGATGACCCGGAAGCGCTGATTACGGAAAGAGACATCGTGGCCGAAATTCGCGAAAGATTGAAAGCCTTCTGCCGGTCACGCGGCTATCAAGTCCATTGCGAAATAAAGCCTGCGCGTGATAGCGGCATAGGTCCGGAGCGTATGCGGACGCTGCCCCGTGTCGATGTGGTCGTGCTGAGGGACAAAAACTCCGTATCTTGGTTGGCTGTAGCGAAGACCTTACAAAACAAGTACGGCAAAGGGTCCATTCAAGCCAGATTTTCTTCGATTCCAGTTGAGTTCTTTCACACCGCCGTCGAAGCCAAAATCCAGAGTGATGTCACTGACGCCAGGAAAGACATCGATAATCTGAAAAAGATTCACGAAAGCAATCCTTCCTGCAACTGTTTCTTTGTTCTCCTCAACGCACGAGGGCGAGTCGGAGACCCTGAACAGATTCGGGAATACGCTCAGCTAAAAGACATTGAAATCATTGAGTATGCATCCAAAAAAGAACGGCAAAACATCTAAGGATTGAGCTCGACCCAAAGATGCCCTCCTTATCTCGTATGCCCTATCGGGTCGACTCAATCTTTAGATGTTACACATGAAAATGATGACAAGAAATATATTTTATATAATTGTAACACTTTTGCTCATTGCATCCTGCGGGACGATAGCTAATCAGACTCGCAAGGCGGGCAGCAATAGTTTCCGTGGCGTGCCTCCTGAGTTGGAAAGTGTTAATTGGATTAAAAGCCCCAATGATGTCATGAGTAATCCCATTAAAGACGAACCGCTAATTTGGGTTGGCCTTATAAAAGAAGTCACTGTGTTAAACAAAGGAAATGAAATTGAAATTGAATGGCTGTGTGAACACCTTGCCTTTACTGAACCTGGGCCTGCTGCAATAGCTACACGTCCAATCAAAGTGAATAAAGGATATGGTTATTTTGCATTATCAATTGTATCAAAAGAAATGCCTCTGGAGCGGGCCTTAGAGTTTAAGCAACAACACACTGCATCTCCACACTATGTACTTGCTGGTGGAACGTTTTATTCAATTATTGAAAGGAAAGGTCGTAAAGTCCCATTTCTTTATACGTTGGGTTTTGGCATGGGGCCGGATTTGGCTAAAAATATAGAATTAGGTGTAGTAACAAGGTCGCTGCACCTGATCGAGCGCTCCGTTTTCGTTGGCGATTTATCCGGTGCCGATTCCTGGATGATTGATTTTAAAGGTTGGCGGGTTTAAGTGTGACGGATACATCTTGCCCATGTCAAGAAAAGTTCATATTGCATACGAAGGCGCTTGGTATCATGTTCTCGCATGGGGCAACGCCCGCCGTGGCGTTTTATTAATGGGATGGAGGGTGAAACGGTGGAATCTCCACAAAGGGGGGCAGGGTTTTTAAGGGAATTCCGCGAGTTCCTCGCATTTCTCAGCACGTTGTGGGGTCTCCTCGGAGGAATCTCGGTGTTTTTCCCTTTTTCCAACCTATTTTCTCAAGTGATCCCATTGGAGGCGTATGGGGTGGATGATGGCGTGTTTAACATTCTCTCGCCGCCATTCATTACGTTGGTTGTTATGGTCGTAACCCTGTTTGTCGTTTTATCGACATTTGGCAGGCGCGACGCATTCAAGGAGTTGGGGGGACACAACGCACGACCTCAGGCATGGATCTCGATGGGAATCAGCATGACAGCTCTTCTGGCGTATATGACGATCCACAGAATATATGGCGAGTACGCCTATTCTGTATTCAAAATGGGCAGTGACGACCCGCGGAAACTCTTTTTTGAAGCGCCATTGTTGCTTGCTTATACGGCTTTTTTTTCACTTCTTACGCGGGCTTTCATGCTTTTGGCTATGCTGGAATTTTATCGAGAAGATTAACGGCGATCGCTACTTTAATTTGTAATGAGTCCTAACCGCAACACAAGAAAGTGTTTTTCCAATGCTCACTCTGTCTTGGGTTTGATTTTTGTAGGCCAAAAATTGGAGGTTTTGCGGTCTTCTTTTTAAATAGATCCTTTAAAATCAAGGCTTCAAGGGTGGCATGGAGTTT
>JAGVHJ010000200.1 GCA_020056645.1 Desulfobacterales bacterium | reverse complement strand
CTTGAGTTCCTCAAGAGCGCTTGTCCCATCGTCCGCCTCGGTGATATTGGTAAAACCAAGCTGCTTCAAGATATTTTTGAGGATTCTTCTCATGGTAGCGAAATCGTCCACAACCAGCACTTTAATGGACGTATCCATAAACCGACCTCCTTATTTCTGTATGTTACCGCGCAACAAGCATTGATACGGACTCTTTTTCAGGTTATTAACCTGATACTGATTTCACCCGCTATCTGCAAGAATTTTCTATCATTTTTAATTCAATTCACCACTTTCTCAAGACAGACCTCTATTAAAAAGCCTCCGCCTTCCGTTGTAAAAGGAATAGCGATTTTCGGACCGTCCGTGTAGTGGGTGATGGTGTGCCCTTTTCCGCTCACGACGGAAGGAATGGCCGCGTCGAATATTTTGCCGATGGATTCAAGCTCCTTCCTTGCCTGTCCTGAGATCATGTTGGTTAACTCACCGACCGCGTCGGCCACTTCATGATCAATTTTGGTCATTTTTTCCCCGAACATATTGGACACAATATGCAGTATGCATGCTTCCTCAAAGGTGATGGCGATCGTTCCATTGGCCGCCCCGGTGATGCCGATCACTCCCGTCACATCTCCCTTTGCGATATCTTCCTTTTTCAGAAAGGGTTTACCGGGTTTGCAGGTAACAAACGCCATGGTTTCAAGAACATTTTTTGTCGCGATGATAAAGGGGTTTATCATGGTTGCATCCATTACTCATCCTCCCAAATAAGTATTCACTTATGCGTCTGCCAGGATCATTCGCCTCATTCATTCTTAACAACCCGCCGGGCCGTCGCGGAAACCGCGCCTGCCGTCTCAATCCAAGGCTATCCGCTCCATCCCGCCAGAATCTATTTTCCGGAGAGTCTCAAACCACACTGTCCGGAAATTTGGCGTTGTATTGAACGAGTTTTTTTAAATGGGCGTAGCTGTCGATATCGACGGAATTAAAGTAGACCGCCACACCGGTGGGTTCTTTCCGGATCACCGTGCCTTTCATTTTTAACACCACGCCGTCAATCGTGCCAGAAAGAACCACCTCAATGTCACAGGAGCTTCCCCGGTGGAGATCCTCCGCCGTTTTTACGAAAAGGCCCCTCATGCTTAGGTCTCTTGAACTACCGTCAACACGGATCTCCTTGTCGCTTGTCTTCAGAAAAACCTTGGTCTCGAAGCTGACACGCTCCCCTTGCCGTTTTTCCGCATTATCCGATTTATCCATGCGTTTTTCCTTGAATCAGTCATCATGGGGTATCAGGAAACACTCTTCGCTTTCCCGCCTACAATTTTCCGGCCTCAAAGACCCGAATAAACGCCGTTACCAGATTCGGATCAAACTGGGTGCCCGAACACTGTCTGATAATTTGAACCACCTGTTCCGTATGCATCTTTTTCCGGTAGGCCCGATCCGAAGCCATGGCGTCAAACGCATCGGCCACGGAAAGAATCCGCGCCAGAAAAGGGATCTCGTTTCCCTTTAATCCGGTAGGATATCCGGTGCCGTCATATTTCTCATGGTGATGCCGGATGATCTGCTGCTCCCGATTCCATAAACCAAGCTGCCCAACGATATTCGCGCCGATCACCGGATGCTCTTTGATGGTTTCATACTCTTCAGCCGTGAGCCTGCCAGGTTTCAGGAGGATATCGTCCCGCACGCCGATCTTACCGATATCGTGAAGGTGTCCGGCGAAATTGAGCACATCCAGATCTTCCTTGGAACAGGCGACCTCTTCGCCAATCAAGACGCTGACCTCTGCGACCCGGCTTGAATGGCGTTTGGTATACGCATCCTTGGCTTCAAGGGCTGTGACGAAGGCATAGAGCGTTGAGAAGAGATTTTCGTAAATATTTTCATAAAGAGCCAGATTTTCGATGACGTATGCGGCCTTTTGAGCCATGAAAGAGAGATAATAGAGATCTTTTTCATTGAACCGCAGAGACCGGTTCAGGATAGAGGCGGTCAGAACTCCAAAGACCTTCTCCCTTATTTTCAAAGGAACGACCATGAAAGACAAGATATCGTCCGGCAGACCCCGGGTCATTTTGTTTTCTGAAATAAGAAGGGGAATTTCGTCGAATGCGATTTCCATGATGAGGGATTCAACGGCGTCGGGGGCATGCTGAAAATCCTCTTCCTCCGTGGGAGGCGTCAATGGCGAATCTGAATGGCAAGAGACGGCGGAAGGGTTGCCGGAGATGTGCGATGAAATCTCAAAGGGTCTTTTAACCGAGTCGTTGATCACAAAGAAACGCAACTCATCCGCGTGGGTAATCTCGGCGCCCATCTCCACCACCCGCTTGAACATCTCCATGCTTGAACTGATCATCGTGAAATCGCTCATGATATTATTCAGGATATTCAGTTCTTCCACCTTGTACAACAACTCTTTATTCAATTTCTCCAGCCGGGCCTTGCTCTCAATCTCTTTCTTCAAAAAAATATTCTCGATGAAAAGCTGCCGTTCCCGCAACACCCGCCGCACGCAAAGCTCCATCTGATCCAGGTTCACCGGCTTTATCAGAAAATCGACCACGCCGTTTTTCAGAGTGATGATGGTATTTTCAAGGGAAGGGTAGCCGGTCATGACCACGACCGGAATGGTGTTGTCCACATCCCGGATATACTCGGCCAGCTCAAGGCCGTCCATCTCGGGCATGTTGATATCGGTCAGGCAACAGTCAATGGCGTAGTTTTTGATAACCTCCGTGGCCTCTCGCCCGTTTTTCGCCGTGATCACCTGGTATCCCTTGTCACTAAAATACTCCCTGGCGATTTCCAGAATGCTTTTTTCATCGTCGACGAAGAGAATGGTTTCTTTATGAGGTCCGGTCATCAATCAAAAAACCCTGTGAATGGTTATAACGAAAATTGAAAACAAACGCCCTAAGAATATTTGAAGCGTGACGTCAAACCGCCAGTCGAGGAACACCAAAGAACTTGATTTTTATTCTGTATATCACACTCCACGCCCATAACACAACATCTCTTAGAAAAAAGTTGTTCATAACCTCTGAAGGGCGCCCCTCCCCCGGATCATGAGAGGGTTCATCCGAATATCGTTCGACAATATCGAGTAATTAATAAATAATATATTGACAATTCTGAAAATTTTTGAATTATTGATCGTAAATATACGGAATATGATGAATGATTGACGATACGAGCCTACAGATACTAAGAATTCTCCAGGAAAAGGCGAGAACGCCCAATGTGGAGGTTGCAAGACAGGTTGGCCTTGCGCCATCCGCTGTTCTTGAAAGGATTAAAAAACTTGAAAAGCAAGGAATTATAGATGGTTATGAAGTAAGGCTCAATCCGGAACGGTTTCAAAGAAACCTTGTCGCCTTCATTCTGGTGACCTTAAACGACAAAAATGATCAGATGGAAGCGGAAAAATCCCTCTCCGGCCTCACAGATATTCAAGAGCTCCATTTCATTACTGGAGGCGATTCTCTTCTGGTCAAGGTCCGGGTAAGAGATATCCGTGATCTGGACCATTTGATCCGTGAACAAATATGGAAAATCGGGAACGGTTGTTCCACGAAAACCATGATATCTCTGCACACAGCCAAGGAGACCTCCCGGATCCCCCTTGATGATTTCAACAACGACGATAGAAACGAATAGGATGAAGGAGAAATAACCCATGCCCATGTCATCTGACTTTTATGACCGCCTCTCACCACTCTTGGACACCATCGCCGCCCACTTTGGCACGCCCTTTCACATCTATGACGAACAGGGAATCCGCGACACTGGAGCGATACTCAAAAAGGCCTTTTCGAAACTCTCTGTCTTCAGGGAGTATTACGCGGTAAAAGCCCTTCCAAACCCGTCGATCTTATCGATCATGAAGAGCATGGGGTTCGGATTTGACTGCAGTTCCATCCCCGAACTCATGATGAGCCGGAGCGCGGGAGCAAGCCCTTCCGACATCATGTTCACCTCCAACAACACCCATCCCCTGGAGTTCACCGAAGCCGCGGCGCATGGCGGGTGCATCCTCAACCTGGACGATATCTCCCTCATTCCCAAGGCGCCGGAAATGCCGGAACTGATCTGTTTCCGATACAATCCCGGAAGCCGCCGCACCGGTAACAGCATCATCGGGAATCCCATCGAGGCCAAATACGGCGTAGCTCACGACCAGATCGTTTTTGCTTACGAGGAGGCCCGAAAACGAGGCGCAAAGCGTTTCGGCCTCCACACCATGCTCGCGTCCAATGAAAGAAACTACACCTACATGGTCGAGACCACCCGGATGCTGATCGAGATCGTCGAGATGGTATCGGAAAAATCGGAGCGCCCTTTGAGTTCATCAATATCGGCGGCGGCTTGGGTATCCCCTACCGGCCAGAGGATTCATCCCTCGATATCGGGGCCATGGGAGAAGAGATCACGGCCCTTATGGAAGGATTTCAGGCCCGTCATGGGTATTGCCCGAAATTCTTCATGGAAAGCGGCCGTTACATGACCGGTCCCCACGGGGTTCTTGTGACACGGGCCATTAATTATAAGCGGATCTACAGAAACTATATTGGCGTGGACGCCTGCATGTCTTCCCTGATGCGCCCCGGCATCTATGGCGCTTATCACCACATCACCGTCCTCGGAAAAGAGAATTATCCCAAGAGCCTGACCGCCGACGTGGTGGGGTCTCTCTGTGAAAACAACGACAAGTTCGCCGTGGACCGGGAGCTACCCGAAATCGAAGACGGGGATCTTCTCGTCATCCATGACACCGGCGCCCACGGCATCGCCATGGGATTCAACTACAACGGCAGACTCCGGCCCAAGGAGCTTCTCCTGAGAAGAGACGGACAGGTGGAACTGATTCGCCGGGAGGAGACTCCGGAGGACTACTTCCGGACACTCTCCTTTGAACCGGATGTGTTAAGAAATTTCTTTTAAAAATTGAAGTAACTACTCCGCATGGCCTTGCTTTAGCCGTAAAAAGGCCCTTTTGTGTTCATATGGCGGATACCGTCAAACGATGAATCCTTTCGGGCGGGGTTTGAAAACCGCGCCCGAAAGGGGGCTTTAAAGCCTTTTCTTACTTGATCGCCCCAGAAGATTCCAGGGCGAAGGTCACAACCTTCTTCAGGAGCTTCTCCTTGAGAGAGCCTGGATTATTGAGCTGCATTCTTTCAAGATAGGGAAGCGCGCTTATGGAGTCAGGGCCGAACATGCGTTTCACCAGATGGTAGAGGGTTTTCGCTTTATTTGCTTCGAGCCTTGCCTTGAACCCCCGGAGAGACTGGCCCAGGGCCACCTCTTCCGGTTTGAAGATGGTGCCGAAGGGGAATACGACAAAAAGGCCTTTTTGTTTATATGAGGCGGCGATCGCGTTCAAGCGTTCGGGAGTGTTGTTCCTGAAACGCTCTGGGATCTGATAGGTTTTCGAGACTTTCCCCGCCTTTTTCGCCTGTATCAGCAACCCTTCCTGGAACCGCGAATCCGCCACATGGATGAGCGCAATCGCCACCTCCTCGTCGGATTTACCCCTCAGGTCGGCGATGCCGTATTCGGTGATGACGATATCCCTCAGATGCTTGGGCACCGAGCAGTG
Organism: Desulfobacterales bacterium; assembly: GCA_020056645.1. GTDB lineage: Bacteria > Desulfobacterota > Desulfobacteria > Desulfobacterales > JAHIVH01 > JAHIVH01. The sequence continues at coordinate 2,483 of JAGVHJ010000200.1, read as the reverse complement.
GCCATAATTAAAAACGATATTGGACCGGGCTTCCGCTCCGGCCATCCGGGTGCTGCGGATCATGATCATTCCCCGGCCGTCTTTCAACTCATGGGCCATGGAGACGAAGTTGTACTGGCCGCCGATGCCGCTGATCACCCGGCCATCGTCAAGGGCGTCCGACGCCACGGCGCCGTTCAATGTGGCGATCAGTCCCGCATTGATAAACCGGCCATGAATGCGCTGAAGGCGCCTTAAGGACTCCCCGCCGTAGAGTTGATTGACCACCTCGACCCCGGTCATATTGAATTTCTTCAGTTCCACTTCAGGGAGATCCCTTAAGGCCTGGTAAAAACGCTCCGGCCCAACAAAAAAGGAACCGGTCATGATCACGCCTCCGGTGAGGACCTCTCCCAAAGCGTTCTCGGTGATCTCCTTTTTGGCGGCCGGATCGGAGAGGTCCGCAGGAATCCGCTTTCCACCCGCAAGAATCATCCGGTTCTCGTAGCAAACATCACCTTTGAAAACGCCCAGCTTTTTTAAAAGCGCCACATCCTTTTCAGAAAGAAGATCCCGGACCGCTTCTTCCTGAACCAGAAGGTCGAGCATTTCCGGCGTCACTTTTTGGGTGATTTTCCCTTCATTCAACAGCTTCTGAATAGCCTCGTTGTCATAGACTTCCCGTTTCAGAATACCGCTTTCGTAGAGATGAACAAACCCATCCACCAGCATTTCGGAAGAGCCGTAGAGCCCCTCCTCAAACCGGCCCAGCCCACCCAGCTCGTCGATGAGCACAGGCCAATTCTCTTTCACCTTCATGTCGGCGATGAGGCTTTGATACTGATCGTTATGGTCTTGCCTGGCTTGGAGCCCGCAGACAACGGCATCCCCCAGGGAGCCGATGCCGATTTGGAGCGTTCCGCCATCTTTTACCAGGGTACTGGCGTAGAGACCGATCATATGATCCTGGACCGTCACAGGCTCCTTTGGAACCGTGAAGAGGTCGAAATAGTAGTCTTGATGGTCGACGATCATGTCCGCCTCAGCCCCATCCGAAACCCCGTCCCCATACATGAAGGGGAGTTTGTCGTTCACCATGAGGATCGTTGCGACTTTTCGGCCTTTTTTCTCTTCTTCCCGAAGGGCGCGCACCGCTTCCTGGGGAGTGTCGGCGTTACAACTGGCGCTGTAAATAACCTTTCCGTCAATGATCTTCTTGGCGACCATGGTGGCGGCCACGTTCAATCCCATGCGGATAATATCCCTCACCACATGAGTGTAGTTGGAGCTGATATGGTTTCTTTGGGCATACTCGACGTTCAGATAAGTGGCGGCCCGGCTGAAGAATTCATGGATCTTCACGTTCGGGGGAAGTCTGTTGGCCCGGAAGTCAATCATGAATTCAAAATCGGGCCAGTTGGGCCATATCCGTTCGGCGATGGGACCCACCAACCGACGTTCCAAATCGCTTGACCAGGTTGGTTTTTCGAGAAATAGCGCCGAAAGAAAGGTCAGATCAATAGAAGGATCTTCCTTGGCCCGCCGGTAAAACTCATTGGCGAAATAATTGGGTTTTCCCAATGCAAGGGGCATTCCCATGACGATCTTTTTCCCAACCTTCTTGATAACATCATCCACACATTTTCTTACATCCTGGTAGTACATAGGAGTCGTTCCTTCCATCTCTTCCCCCTGATAAGTTAAATTCAAATATCGTTTAAACCCTCTTTTCCTACCGCGCAGAGGGTCATGTTTATCTATCTGAAAACAGAACTAACCAGTTATTCAAAAATACAAAAAACACCGTTTGCACATCTTAAAACTTATAAAAAGAAAAAACCATTCTAAAAATTCCAACCGTTGTCAAGCTTTTTATACGATTTAACATAAAGAGGTCGTGTTTAAGGCTATTCGGGCTCCTCTCTTGGAAAAAGCCTGACGACCAAAATCAGCAACACCAACGTCACAATCCCCAGCATGACATAAAGCCCCCATCCCCTGTCGCTGAAAATCTGTTCGAAAGAGCGCCTGAAATCTGCTGAACCAATGGGGGTGAGCGTTCCCATTTGAAGCGTCTGCGGTAATTCTTCGAGGAGGCTCGCCTGGACAAGAGAAAGATCATATACGGGTGATCCGGCCTCGGAATGACCGCCATACAGTTCATACGCCCCTCTCTCCCGTGCGATGAAATTCAGCCCAGGAGCCCTATAAAAGGCCAAAATCCGGCTCACCTTGACCGGCTCGTTGTCTCCGTGCTCCATGACAATCCGAATCTGATCCATATGTTCGGAAAGGCCATTCAGGTCGAGTGTGAAGCGGGTCTCTGTTGAATCTCGATTCTCCCAGATGGCGCTCCGCCATTTTTGCCATCCCATGTTACCGGGTTTTGGAATTTCAACGGTCAGAGAGCGTCTGAAGATGCCCGATGCGGAAAGCACCAACCGGGTCCAGTTGGGGGAGGCCTTCGGCAAGGCCACCCTGAGCGTGGTTTTATTCGGGTCAGG
>JAGVHJ010000525.1 GCA_020056645.1 Desulfobacterales bacterium | reverse complement strand
TTTCGAAAGGGTTTTATGGATCTCCGGCAGGGCGGACACATCACCGATATGGCCCAGGGTTGTTATGAGATGGATCAATAGATCTTCATTATCCGTCGTCATGTGGGACAAAATAACTGGAACCGCCCGCTCACCCAGATCGATCAGGCTGCTAAGGGCCGCATTTCGCAAATCCGTATGGGATGATCCCAGTACCGTGCAGAGCGCATCCATCGCCTCCCCTGTTTTCAGCGTGGATAGCGCTTCAACAATGAGGAGATCCGTATCGTCGTCTCTTTTCCCCATGGTCCTGGTCAATAATTTGACCGCTTTGACGGAATCGATTTCTCCCAGCGCATGGATCGCACTCCTGCGAAGCTCCTGGTCAGAAGCGCCCACATGTTTTTCAACGGCAGGGATGCTGGTGGTGGACCTGAATGCGCCCGCGGATTTCAACGCGGCGATAAGATTCACCTTCTCCGTGTCGTTTTGGAGAACCTCTTCGATATCCGGAAGCGCATCCTGACACTTAAGATCCCCTGCAAGCTGGATATAGACCGATTTATTTTTTTTATCGTTGCTGCGGATGTTTTCGAGAATTTTTTCAGGGGTATTATAAAGCCTGGAGACCATTATTTCATACAGCTTGTCACGAACCGGCTGCTCAAGGTTCTCCATTTCAAACAGGAGTTCCATTAAGGGATAGGCGATTTCGCTTGTTGTGTGGCTGATTTTTGTGACAACGAGCAATTGGGCCGGAGGGCTTGTGAAAGAGGTGTATTGCAGCAGGGCCTTGGCTTTGACCAGGTCCGATTTCTCAAGGCAATACAAGAGTTCTTTTAAAAAATCTTTTTCGGCGAATGCGGGCATATCCCTTCTCCATGTGTGTGACGCCTTTTTTTTATCCCGATTCTAACTGGTAAAAAACCGATCGCAAATATCTCTGGGGCTTAAAAATCGTCGTATCGTTCATCAAAGACTCGGTGGAGCCGATAATCAGATAACCATCCGGTTCAATCACGCTTGCGATTTTTTTATAAAGCTCCCGTCTCGTTTCCTGGGTAAAATAGATGGCCACGTTTCTGCAGAAGATGATGTCAAATTTTCCCATTCCTGTAAAGGGTTTCATTAGATTCATTTTTTTGAATGAAACCATGGCGCGGAGTTCATCCTTGACCCGCCAGCACTCGTTTTCCACGGGATTGAAATATTTGGAGAGTTTATCCTTTGGCAGTCCCCTGGATATCTCAAATTTATTGTATTTACCATAGCTCGCGTAGGCAATGGCCTTGTCCGAGATATCGGTTCCCAGAATCGTGACCTGATACTTGCTCCGGTCAAGAAATAGCTCCTTGATCACCATGGCGATACTGTACAACTCCTGCCCCGTGGAGTTGGCCGCGCTCCAGAACCGGATCGGAATGGGAAATGCGCCGGTCTGTTTTTTTTTCATCCGTTTATCGATGAGATCCGGAATGATTTTATACTGCAACAGTTCAAAGGGCGTCATATCCCTGAAAAAATAGGTCTCATTGGTCGAAATGGCGTCAATGATTTTTTTTTCAACCTCCTTGCCCGCTTCCGATCGCGCAATCCGGTATAGCTGGTCAAACGAATTGCATCCCAGTTCGGCCAATAAAGGCGATAATCGCGTCTCGAGCAGGTACTCCTTTCCCGCGTCCAGGGAGATTCCTGAAATTTCGAGAATGTATTTCGTAAAGGTGGTGAATTCGGATGGGGTGATTTTAATCATCGTGGCCTATCGAATTCGTTTTATGGTCTTTGTGATTTCATTCGAGATCTCGTCCAGGGAGGCAACGACATCGACGATCTTCGACTCAATGGGCTCCTTGGGCATGCCGAATACGGTGCAGGTCTCTTCATTCTGAGCGATGATAAAGGCCCCCTGTTCCTTCATAGTGATGAGGCCCAGATGGCCGTCCGATCCCATGCCGGTCATGATGACGCCGGTGGCGCGCCCCAGATAAAGCTGGCCGATGGAACGGAAGAGATAGTCCACCGATGGTTTGCAGCTGTTTTCCGGAGGGTCGTTTGTGATTTTGATGATCCGGTTGACGCCGTCCGCGCCCGCGACTATTTTCATTTGTTTTCCGCCGGGCGCGATGAGGGCGGTGTTGGGTTGGAGGGCCTCTCCATCCACCGCCTCTCTGACGCTGATGGCGCATTTCGCGTCGAGGCTTTTCGCAAGGGATTGGGTGAAAAGAGGCGGCATGTGTTGAACAATGAGAATTGGAACCCCGATATCACCGGCGATTCTGGGCATCATCTGCGCAAGGGCCTTGGGCCCCCCGGTGGAAATGCCAATGGCCACGATTTCCGCTCCCTGGAACCTGGAACGGATTTTTAGATTGACAGGCTGTTTGGCGGATCTGGAAGCGGGTTTTCCCGAAAGCGGCGGCGCCTTCGGCGGCTTTTCAGGAAGGAAGGCTTTTTTCTGATCCGGTTTTTTTTGAGGAGTTCCTGGAAGGCTTCCCTTGCCCTTCAAGATATTCTGAATTTCCTGGCGTCTTGCAAAGGCGTTGATGATGGGAATCAGCTGATTCCTGACATGCTCCAAGTTCTCCTGAAGCGTGCCGGACTGGGGTTTGGGAATAAAGTCAAAGGCGCCCAGCTCCAGGGCGCGGATGGTCATTTCACTTCCCTCTTGGGTCAGCGTGCTCAACATGACCGCACCCACATGAGGGGTTTTTTCCTGAATAAATTCGAGGACCTTTAGGCCGTCAACCTCGGGCATTTCAATATCAAGGGTCAATAGATCCGGCTTCAGGGAAATAATCTTTGAAATGGCCACCTTGCCGTTGTTGGCCGTGCCGATAACCTCGGCCCCTGGAATTTCCGAAATGACGTCGCTTACAATTTTTCTGAAAACGATGGTGTCGTCCACCACCAACACTCGGATCGGGTTCAATAGCGGCTTCCTTTCCACGATAAGGAAATTTCAATTGATCGCGGGCTACTCCTTGAGGACCTCTTCGATATCAAGGATACCGATGAGGCTTTTATCGGTTTTAAAAACCCCTTCGAAATATTTTCCCTGCATCCCTCCAATATTGGCCGGAGCCGGTTCGATTTTTTCCGCATCGGCCACCAGAACATCGCTGATGCGATCCACCAGGAGGCCTATCTGTTCATCCTGGAAATCGACGATGATGTTTCTGTTATCTTTGTTCTTTTTGATAGGGGAGAGCCCCAGCTTGATTCCCAGGTCGATGATGGTGACGATCCGGCCTCGAAGATTCAATACGCCTTGCACATAGTCGGCGGCCTGGGGAACGGTTGTGACCGTTGTATGCTTGTTGATCTCCTGAATTTTCAGAATGTCGATACCGCACAAAGCGTCGCTGACGTAAAAGGTCGCCAGTTCGAGCATTTTTGTCTTTTTAGTTTTTATTTCCGGTTTTTTCATGTCGCATCCTCCTGCAGAAACCCTGTTTCCCTGAGCCACTCCGCCAACTCTCTTTGCGCGCCCTCACTGTTCATCAACGGCGGATGGAAATATAGTGACGAATGCTTTGAAGCAGTCTTTCCCTGTCCAGCTTGATCTGATAATCGTCGATGCCCACCGCTTTTCCCTTGCTCACATCCTCTTCCGCCGCCAGCGACGTGAGCGCGATGACGGAGAGATGGGAGAGTTTCGAGTCGGTTTTAATCTTTTTCGTTAACTGGAACCCATTTAGATTGGGCATCTCCAGATCGGTCAGGACCAGCATGATCTCATCCAGCCGGCTCTCCAGAATATCCAAGGCCTCCCTGCCATCTTCCACGGCGATCACTTCATACCCGTCATCGACCAGAAACCCCTCCACCTGGCTCCTGAAAAAGGCCGAATCTTCCGCAAAGAGGATCTTCCCTTGGGTTTTGCTGGTGGCTAAAGCTGAAAGCTTGTCAGTGCTTTTCTCCTTGAACCACTCTGGATTGAGGGTCTTGATGATTTCAAAGATGTCCACCATGAGGGTCGTGTGGTTTCCGACGATCAGGGAGCCCATGATCCCCTTCTGTTTCAAGGTGGTCGCATCAATGCTCAGGTTGACCTCCACCGCGTCCACCGGGGGCGTGACCATGAGACCGACCTCTTTTCCCACAATTTTAAATACAATGACTTCGTACTGGTTCTTTTCGGGCAGGGGGCTGACCTTCGCCACTTCGTTCAGTTCATAAAGGGGCAGTGATCCGCCCCTGTATTGAACCACTTTTCTTCCGCCAACAACCTCGATATCCCCCGCCTTGATCCGCTCAATGCGCTCAACCAGATTCAATGGAACGGCAAAATACTCTTTTTCGCTGTTTTTGAAAAGGAGGAGGGAGGTTCTGTCTTTCTGGGCGATCTCCCGCTCTTTGTTTTTCTTTTCTTCGCTCGCGACACGGTCCGTCCCCTCAAGAGATGAGAGAGAGGCCATGCGTGCAAGGCTCGCCACATCCAGAATCAGAGCGACCTTTCCGTCTCCCATGATGGTAGCCCCGGCATACCCCTCGCAACCCTTTAAGTGTCTGCCGATGGGTTTTACGACAATCTCTTCCGAATCGTGGAGTTTGTCGACCACAAGCCCATATTTAAAAGGACCGGCGGAGACGACCGCGATATTGATGGCGCTCGCCGAATGGTATCTTCTGTCTGTCCGGTTCCTCTTGTTATCGCCCTCCTCGGAGGGGGGCTCGTTCTCGGGAAGGGGCTCTTGTTCATGGTAAAATTTAGGGCTCTTGGGAGATCTGCGGTCGGCGATTTCCGATCGCCGGTTTCTGACCACCTCGCCCGTTTCCGGGTGAGTGAAGGTTTGTTCAATATCAAGCACCTTGGCCAGATTGAGGAGGGGAAGGAGAGTGCCCCTCAGCCTCACCACCTCCGCGTTCCCCACTTTTTCGATACGCTCCTTGACCTGGGCCGCGGGAATTCTCAAGAGTTCGTCCAGGTTCACCTGGGGAATGGCGTAGCGTTCGTTTCCAACCGAGATGATCTGGCTGGGAATGATGGCGAGGGTCAATGGCAGTTTAATACGGATCGTGGTTCCCTCTCCCGTTTCCGAATCAATATCGACAATGCCTCCCAGCTTATCCAGGTTGGTTTTAACCACATCCATGCCGACGCCCCGGCCAGACACATCGGTGACCTCCTTGGCGGTTGAAAATCCGGGCAGGAAGATCAGGGATATTTTTTCCTTTTCAGAGAGTTCCATGACCTGCTGTTCGCTTAATAGCCCTTTTTTCACGGCGGACATGGAAAGCTCTTCACCGTCAAGCCCTTTTCCGTCATCGGTGATTTCGATATTGACCTGACCCGCCTCGTGAAAGGCCTTGAGAACGATTTCACCCGTGGGATTCTTCCCTTTTTTAATCCTCACCTCCGGGGGTTCGATGCCGTGATCCACGGCGTTTCTAACCAGATGGGTTAGGGGATCGTTGATGGTTTCGATAATGGTCTTGTCGAGCTCGACATCCTTGCCGGTCATGGTCAGGTTGACATCTTTATGAAGATGATTGGCCAGATCCCTTACGACCCTCGTAAATTTATTGAAAACATTCGATATCGGTTGCATGCGCGTTCGCATGATCGCCTCTTGAAGTTCGGAGGTGATCATGTCGATCCGCTGGCTCGATGTCTCGATGGCCCGCTCATTTTTCGCGGTGATGCTCTGGAGGAGCTGGTTCCGGCTGAGGACAAGCTCTCCCGCAAGGGTCATGAGGGTGTCGAGCAGATTGATGTTCACCCGCAGGGAGGATTGATGGGCGCTGCTGGAAGAGGATTTGGAATCGGCTGTCTGATCCTCGTCCTTATCGGTCTCGGCGGATTCCGTTTCCTGGGCGCGTTTTACTTCCCGCGCCTTGGGAGCCGTCTCGTGATGCTTTTTCTCAACCTCTATTACAGGAGGAGCGCTCTTTTTCCCCATGGAGTCGCTCTCCGCTTTTTTGATGGCGGCCTCACTCATCTGCGCCATGATCTGATGGGTTTTATCCGACACCTCCGAGATCATCTCCCCGGTGATGGAATGGATGAATTTTTCTTCGATCTCAACGAGCACGGTCATCATGTCCGGCTCGATGATGGAGGCGAAAAGAACGATGAAGGGGAGTTTGACAGGTCCTTTCTCTTCGAGGGTTCCAACGGAGGAAATATCGATTTTCGTCTCGATGATCACCCCGCTGTTGATCAGCGCGTTCATGACCTCAATGGGATTTTTATTTTTTTTCTGGATATCCTTGATCATGTCATATTCAATCAGATAGACATATTTCCCCTCCTTGACGGCTTGATCTATATCGAACTGGGGGGCGGTGATGATGGAACGGCAATTGGGGTGGGATATGGTGACGATGTTTTTGACCTTCTGTTTTTCATTTTCCGGAAGGGAGCCTGTGGTCAGTTTGACCATGGCGTCGATATGCTCGGAAACATCCTGGTCGTTGCTCGTTCCAACATTAAGGATGAGATCTTTCAGTCTGTCGAAGGCCTTTAGGAGAACGCTGACCACGTATGACTCCGGGACCATCTCCCGGGTGCGGATCATTCCCAGGATATTTTCAACATTGTGGGAGAGCTCCTTTATGGTCGTGAGCCCCATGAATCCAGCCCCGCCCTTGATGGAGTGGGCGGCCCTGAATACGTTGTTCACGAGCTCCTCGTCAATGTCCTTGCCCTGATCTTCGATGATCAACAGGTCGTCTTCAATATCCGAGAGATGCTCCAACGATTCCTCGACATACATTTGCAGGGTTTCGTCGTCCTCAAAGATCATATTAACCTCCAGAAATTGTTAAATGATAGGTACCCGGTCATCAGGGCAGCACTGACGGTTTTGAGAGAATCGATTATCTGAAAATAATAAAGACAGTGAAATTTTTACTATACCTGGGAGGCAAAGTCAACTCTTCAATAGCGGAGGCCGGAATAAAAGATTCATTTAACCCTTTGAAAAAAAAGCTGTTGTTTAATCTTTATTGGAGGCGATATAGGCGAACGGCTCCCGGTTGCGGATCAGATCGTTCGATGAATAGCGGTCATTGAAGAAGAGTTTCACCGTTTCGTTGGGCTGGGCGAACAAAACCGGCTGGCCATTTAATTTTTGCATGGCGTTAACGCGGTCTTTTTTCGCCGGGCCCCGGGGTGGAAGAATCTCAACCGAATCGCCTTCAATGATCTTGTTTCGCACATGAACGGTCATGGAGCCGTCGCCATTTCTTTCGAGCATCTTTCCAATGAACCGGTGAATCGTTTTGGGCTTTTCATCGGTAAAATTGGCCGTAATCTGATCTGGATCATCGAAATAAAAACCCGTGCAGTAGAGTCTGTTGCTGATTCGCGACAGCTCCTCTATCCATTCGGGCCGGACGCAAAATGATGCCGGATCATCATAGTAGGCGTCAATGGCCTCCCGGTAAACCTTGACCGCCGATGCGAGATAGTTGATTCCTTT
>JAGVHJ010000274.1 GCA_020056645.1 Desulfobacterales bacterium | reverse complement strand
GCTTCAGCAGGCCAGGCCCGCTTTCCGGAACGGGTCCCAGGATGCTATTTAGGGGTTTCCCCTCCTTGATGCGCTGCTCGGCGGCGGAGTCTATGATCCGCGCCGCCATATTTTTCAGGGCGGAGGACAAGGGAATGAGCTTTTCTTTCAACGCATCGCATGCCCCTATCTCCTTGATGGCCTGGAAAGAGACCGCGTCCGACAGGGTGAACCCGGCGCTTTCCGTGCGTCTCAGCGTCTTTAAATGGCCGCCACAGTTCAATTTTTTACCGATGTCCGAGCAGAGGGTCCGAATATAGGTCCCGCCGGAACATGAAATCTCAAGATAGACCGAAGGGAGGTCAATCCGGAGGATCGTGATCTCTTTCACCACGATCGGGCGGGGGGGCTTTTGCACGGGTGTTCCCATTCTGGCCAGGGTGTAAAGGGGAACCCCCTCATGCTTCAACGCCGAATAAATGGGCGGCGACTGGAGCTGAGCGCCCTCGAAAGATTTGATGACTTTTCGGATTTCCGCTTCGGTGATACCGTCGAGCTTTTCCGGAGAGGCGGCGACAATTTTTCCCGTTGCATCCTGGGTGTCGGTTTCAATGCCAAGGATGAGCTCAGCCTCATAGGTCTTGCCCCCATGAAGGAAAAACTGGGAAAGACGGGTTCCCTGATTGATACCGCAGATGAGGAGCCCGGTGGCGAAAGGGTCCAAGGTTCCGGTGTGGCCGATCTTTTTAATCCAGGGAATTTTTTTAAGAGACTGAATGGCCTTGGCGGAGCTGATCCCTTCGGGCTTGTCAATAATGAGCATGCCATGAAGCCCCGGAGAAGAGGCGGCCTCCTTCGATGGAGAGGTTGAGATCGAATCCCTGCTACATGGTCTCTGCATATTGGAACATCTGTCTTTTCAACTCAAGATAGGTCAAGTGGGTGCTGAAGCCGGCGGATTTGGGATGCCCGCCGCCCCCGTAGAGGCTTGCGATGATTCCCACGTCGACGCTTCCATCGGAGCGGAGGCTTACATGAAAAAGGGTTCCTTCATCGCATCGTCCGGTGATGGGGGCTTCCTGAATCAGCGCCGCCACCTTGACATCCTTGATGTGCTTGGCGTAGTGAACAAGGCCGATGATATCTTCCGGGTGGGTTCCGGTCTCATTGACCATTTCCTGGGTCAGTGAAAGAATAGATAGTTTGCCGTTTTGCGACACTTCAATGGAGCCGAGTATCTTATGAAGAAGCTTGATGCTTCCCAGGGAATAGGTTCCATAGATATGATCGGCGACCTTATAGGGGTTCACACCGCAATTGACCATCTCCCGCGAAATGTCGAATGCTTCCCGGGTGGTATTCGCAAACCGGAATGACCCTGTATCGGTAAGGACGCCCACATAGATCGCCTCGGCTATCTCCGAAGAGAGTGAGACATCCAGCTGTTTGAGAATCTCATAGACGATTTCGGCAGTGGCGCAGGCGCTCGTGTCTATCTGCTTAAAGCTGCCAAAACCGGTGTTGGTGGCGTGATGATCGATATTCATCACAACCGGAATTTGAGCCACCTTTCCAGAACACTTGCCGATACGAACCAGATCGGCGCAGTCGAGAATGACCGCCGTGTCAAAGCGGCTGAAATCCTCCACATCCATGGTGATCTCTTCCACCCCTTTCATGAACCGGTAAACCTTGGGTACTGGGCATTCGTTGAACAAGGTCACGTTTTTGCCCATTTTTTTAAGGGAGAGGCCCAGCGCGACCAGGGAACCGATCGCATCTCCGTCCGGGTGAATATGGGAAGCAAGTAAAATATTTTCCGCGTTTTTCATATGGCTGATCATGTCTCTTCCGGCTCCTGTTGGATTGAGTGCAGTAGTGAATCGATTCGTGAACCATAGTCAAACGAGTCATCGTGAATGAATTTGAGATCCGGCATGTAACGAAGTCCCAATTTGGATGCAAGGGCTTTTTTTAAAAAACCGGACGCACTGGAGAACCCTTCCAGGGCGTTCTTCTGACACTTCTCTCCTCCTGATAGTGTAAAATAAATATAGGCGATCTTCAAATCCCGGGACATCTTCACCCCGGTCACCGTTGCCATTAAAAGACGCGGGTCGTTCACTTTTTTCTGAAGTAAATCAGACAATAGTTTCTGAATCTGCCCGCATACGCGCTCTGATCTTGCAAAAGGTCTCATATCGGTCTCATGCCATTTGAGGCTTGATCTCTTTCATCTGATAGCATTCGATGATATCTCCGAGCTTGATATCATTGAAGTGTTCAATACCGATACCGCACTCATAACCGGATAGAACCTCCTTGGCGTCATCCTTGAAACGCCTGAGAGATGAAACGACGCCATCGAAAATAATGACACCGTCCCTGAGGAGCCGCGCTCTGCAACCCCTTTCCACCTTCCCATCCGTGATATAGGAGCCCGCGATCGATCCTTTCTTCGGAATGACAAACACCTCTCGAACCTCGGCCCTGCCAAGAATGTGTTCTTCGTAGGTGGAGGCCATCATGCCTACCATGGCGTCCTTCACATCCTGGATCACATCGTAAATCACCGAATAGAAGCGCATGTCCACATTTTCTTCATTGGCCATGTCATGCACGTTTGCGCCGGGCCTGACATTGAAGCCGATGACGATGGCGTTTGAAACGGTTGCAAGGGAGATATCCGATTCGGTAATGGTGCCTGTGGCCGCATGAACGATGTTGATTTTCACCTCGCTCGTGCTGAGTTTTGTCAGGGACTCTTTCAACGCCTCAATGGAACCATGAACATCGGCCCGGAGAATGATGTTCAAATCCTTGACCTCGCCCTCCTTCATCTGCTCGAACAACCCTTCGAGACTCAGGCGGCTGCTCTTCGCCAGTCCAAGGGATCGCTGTTTCTGGCTTCTGTGGGCGCTCACCTGTTTGGCGCTCTTTTCATCGGTCAGGGCGATCAATTCGTCGCCGGCGTCAGGTACGCCCGTCAACCCCAGGATTTCCACTGGCGTTGAGGGACCGGCCTCTTTCAACTGCTGGCCCTTGTCGTTTAACATAGCCCGGATTTTTCCATAATGGATGCCGCACACAACCGACTGGCCGTTCTTCAGTGTCCCTGTCTGAACAAGTACGGTTGCAACCGGCCCTCTTCCGGTATCGAGCTTCGCCTCCACCACATGGCCCCGGGCGAGCTTGTTCGCGTTGGCGCTCAATTCAAGCATTTCAGATTGAAGAAGAATCATTTCCAGAAGCTCGTCGATGCCGATATTCTTTTTGGCGGAAACATTCACAAAGATGGCGCTTCCACCCCAATCTTCCGACAGAATGCCGTGATCTGATAGCTCACGTTTGATTCTATCCGGGTCCGCGCCTTCCTTATCAATTTTGTTGACCGCAACAATGATCGGAACGCCGGCGGCTTTGGAGTGATTAATCGCCTCAATGGTTTGAGGCATGACCCCGTCATCGGCGGCGACAACCAGAACAACGATATCCGTGATTTTTGCTCCGCGGGAACGCATGGCTGTAAAAGCTTCGTGACCGGGCGTATCGAGAAACACCACCTGCCCTCTCGAGGTCGAGACATTGTATGCGCCGATATGCTGGG